>JAITVF010000127.1 GCA_031285945.1 Oscillospiraceae bacterium | reverse complement strand
GCAAATTACTTCCCGTTTTATACGCTTGTGTGAATTCTGGGCCCGCTCTGTTTAGAAAAGGGGGTGGGTTCGCGGAGCGGGGGGGCAAAGCCGCTGTTGCCGTCAGAATACCCGTATGTGCATCAGCAGGCCGTTTTCGGCGTTGGCAAGGCCCATAAAGCCCCGGGGGCCGAAGACGGCGCGGGCGCCTTCCCCGTCGAAGGGGAGGCGTATGCCGTCGGCGAAGCGTTTTGCGGCCTCGGGCGTGAGTTCGGCCCGGGGCAGGGCCCCGAAGGCGCTTTCCGCCGGCATGAGGGCGTCGGCCAGGCTTCCGGCGCGGGCAAGCTCCTCGAGCTCGGGCAAGGTTTTGCAGGAGGAAAGGCCAAGACCGCAGGCCTCGGTTCGGCGCAGGGCCGCCATAGCCGCGCCGCAGCCGAGCATCTCGCCCAGATCGTGGCACAAAACCCGTATGTATGCGCCCTTAGAGCATTTTACATCTATCGTAAAGCTTGCGCCCTCAAAATCTAAAAGATTTATCTCATAAAAAGTTACCGGTCTGGGGCTGCGCTCCACCTCGATACCCCGGCGAGCCAGGTCGTAGAGCCTTACCCCGTCCTTTCGGACGGCGGAGTACATGGGCGGTATCTGCTCGCCCTTCCCCACAAATGAGCTTATCGCCGCCACGAGCTCTTCGCGGGTAACGCCGACGGGGCTTTCCTTTATCACGGCTCCCGAAAGATCGCGGGTGTCGGTCACAACGCCCAGGCGTACCGTGGCGATATAGCGCTTATCCTGGTTGGGGACAAGGTCGATAAACCGGGTGGCCTTCCCCAAAAATACAGGCAAAACTCCTGTCGCGTCGGGGTCAAGCGTTCCGCCGTGGCCCACCCGCCGCGTTTTGAATATCCCCCGTATCCTCGCGACCACGTCGAAGGAGGTGTGCCCGGCGGGCTTGTCCACCGCGAGTATGCCGCTTGGCCCGCTCAGCTCCATTTATACCCCGCCTCTTCGAGCATTTTTGATACGGCGGGCAAAAGCAAGGCCATAACCTCGTCCTTTGTTCCCTCTATGGTGCAGCCGGCCGCCGCCCTGTGGCCGCCGCCGCCGAACCGGGCGCACATGGCCGCCGCGTCCAGATTTTCCCTTGCGCGGACAGATACCCGGTAGCCGTTTTCTTTTTCGCGCAGGGTAAGCCCGACCGCTACCCCTTCGATCCTGCGGGGAAAGGACGAGATGCCGTCGAGATCCGCTTCGTCCACCCCGCAGGAGGAAACAGCGTCGCGGCTCACCGTTATAACGGCGCAAAGCCCGCCGAGGCGGAACTCGAGGGTAGACTTGATAATGGCCTCAAGCGCCGCCCTTCCCGGGCTCATGGAATCGAACATAAGCATATTTACGAGCCCGTGGTCGGCTCCCGCCTCTATGAGCTCGGCCGCGGCGCGGTGGGTTCCCGGGGTTACGCTGTAATACTTAAAGCAGCCGGTATCGGTAGAAATCCCGGTAAAGAGGGCGGTCGCGATTTTTTTATCGACGGTAACGCCAAGAGCTTTTATTATATCGTAAACTATCAAAGATGCCGCGGGCTGGCCGGAATCGACCAGCTTTTTCTTTGCCTTAAGGGTATTCATGGTGTGGTGGTCTACGCAGAGGTCTATCTCTCCGTCATACTTTTTAAGCTCACCCAAAAGGTCGGGGCCGGCCACGTCCACCGAGACTATAAAGCGGGGCTCAAACAAATCGGGCAGATACTCGCCGCACAAAAAGCGGTACCGTTCTGGAATCCCCTCGGCGTTTTCCAGCCTTGCCCGCCGGCCCAGGGCCTCAAGCGCGAAAAGGAGGCCGAAGCCCCCCCCTAGCGTATCACCGTCCGGCTTTGTATGAGTAAGAATCAAAACGTCGTCCCATGTCTTTAAAAGGCCGGCGGCGGCTTTTACGTCAATCATCGGCTTCCTCCGTCAGCGTAATTTCGCCGGCGCCCTCGGGCCGCAAAAAGCCCGGCGCCTTCATCTTTTTGCCCAGGCTGGCCGAGTGCTCTATCCCGCCGTCGGCCTCGAAGTGAAACTCCGGGGTTTTTCTCAGGGTGAGGCGCTTGCCGATTTCCCGGCGTATAAGCCCCGACGCGCTCACAAGCCCCCTGACAGCTTCCCTGGCGGCGGGTAGACCCTCCATCGAGCTTATATAAACCTTGCAGTGCGAGTAGTCGCCCGAAAGCTCCAGCCCCACTATAGAGAGCATGCCGGTAATCCTCGGATCCTTAAGCCCCCGGATAATATCCGAAAGCTCCCGGCGCACATCCTCGGCCGCGCGGGCGTTTTTGTAAGAAGCCAAACTGATTAT
This sequence comes from Oscillospiraceae bacterium, assembly GCA_031285945.1. Classification (GTDB taxonomy): domain Bacteria; phylum Bacillota; class Clostridia; order Oscillospirales; family Ruminococcaceae; genus WRAV01. The sequence continues at coordinate 2,266 of JAITVF010000127.1, read as the reverse complement.
CCTCCGGTTAGTGGTTTATAGCGGACAGCTTGCCAGACGCCGCCGGCCTTTAGCTTATAGCGTATAGCTCCCGTTTTTTAACGGCTAATCGCGGTATTCCTCGGTTTCGTAGGCCTCGAAGACGTCGCCTTCTTTTATGTCGTTGTATTTTACCAGGCCCATGCCGCACTCGTAGCCGGTCGCAACCTCTTTTACATCGTCCTTGAAGCGGCGAAGGCTCGCTAGCATGTCGTCGGCTATTATGATACCGTCGCGCACCACCCGGATTTTGGCCGAGCGGGTGATTTTTCCGTCGAGAACGTGGCAGCCCGCGACGGTACCGACACTGGAAATTTTATACACCTGGCGAACCTCGGCCCGGCCGAGATCGACATCGCGGTATTTGGGGGCGAGCATACCCTTAAGGGCGTCGCCGATTTCGTCTATAGCGTCGTAGATTACGCGATAGAGGCGAATATCAACCCCGATGCGGTCGGCGCCCGCCTTGGCTACCGCGTCGGGCCGGACGTTAAAGCCCACAATTATAGCGTTGGAGGCATCGGCCAGCATTACGTCCGATTCGTTGACGGCGCCTACGGCCCCGTGGATGACCCGGACGCGGACCTCTTCGCCCGTGAGCTTTTCGAGGCTCTGGGTGAGGGCCTCCACCGAGCCCTGAACGTCCGCTTTTACTATTATGCCAAGCTCCCTGACCTGTCCCTCGGAAATCTGAGAGAAAAGATTTTCCATCGTGACCTTCTGGTACGATGAGAACTGCTCCTCCCTGGCCTCGTGGCGGCGCTGCTCAACAAGCTCGCGGGCGAGCTTTTCGTCTGAGACTACGCCCCAGTCGTCGCCTGCCTGCGGAACCTCGGAAAGACCGGTGATCTCCACGGGAGTAGAGGGGCCGGCTTCCTCCACCTTGTTGCCGCGGTCGTCCATCATTACGCGCACTCTTCCCAGAGCGGTACCCGCTATGAGAATATCCCCCGAGCGCAGAGTTCCGTTCTGAACAAGAAGGGTGACCAGCGGGCCGCGGCCCTTATCCAGGCTCGCCTCTATAACGGTTCCCCTTGCCATACGGTCGGGGTTGGCGGTGAGCTCCTTCATATCGGCCGCCAGCATTATCATCTCAAGAAGGGAATCGACCCCTTCGCCCGTTTTGGCCGAGACGGGCACGCAGATTGTCTCGCCGCCCCACTCCTCGGGAACCAGCTCGTATTCGGTGAGCCCCTGCTTTACCCGCTCGGGGTTGGCGTCGGGCTTATCCATCTTGTTTATGGCCACTATTATTGAAACACCGGCGGCCTTTGCGTGGTTTATGGCCTCGACTGTCTGGGGCATGATGCCGTCGTCGGCGGCGACAACCAGCACGGCGATATCGGTAACCTGCGCGCCTCTTGCCCGCATGGAGGTAAAGGCCGCATGGCCGGGGGTATCAAGAAAGGTGATCTTGCGGTTATTGACCTCGACCTGGTAGGCGCCGATGGACTGGGTGATTCCGCCGGCCTCACCCGAGGTTACGCTTGTGTTGCGTATCGAGTCGAGCAGCGAGGTTTTGCCGTGGTCGACATGGCCCATGACCACCACGACGGGGCTGCGGGGAAGAAGCGCCTCGCCCAAAGAATCGGCCTCTTCGAAAAGGCGATCCTCAATGGTCACGACAACCTCGGGCGAAACCTTAGCGCCTATTTCCATGGCGACCATGGCGGCTGTGTCGTAGTCTATGATCTCGCCCGCCGAGGCCATTACCCCCAAGCCGATGAGCCGCTTTACAAGCTCGGAGGCCTGAACCTTGAGCCTGAGCGCCAGATCGGCCACCGAAATCTCGGCCGGTATGGTGATCTCCAGCTTTTGGCGGCGCTCCCGCTCGACCTGGATCTTATGGAGCTTCTGCTCTTCTTTTTCCTTGCGGGAAAGGAAGGGCTTGCGGTTTTTAGATTTCTGGTTGAGCTTTTGCTTGTTGGGGCCGGTGTCCTTTTTGGCCAGGTTGGTGGGGGCTATGGTCTCGTAGCGCTCGTTGTACTTATCAAGATTTACCTTGACTGAGCGGATATCCACATGTCGGGCGTTGTCGGGGCGGGTAACCACGCTCTCGCCGGTGCCGTCTCCGCCGCCCTGCATCTTTATGGTTGTGGTCTGCGCCCTTGCCTGAGCAGGCTGCTTTTTGGGCTGCGGCCTGCGGGGCTGCTGGGGCTGAGCGGCCTGAGGCGGCCTTTGCTGGGGCTGGGCCGGCCTTGCGGGGGGCTGCTGCTGAGGCTGTTGCGGCCGGGCCGGTCTTGGGGGC
>JAITVF010000048.1 GCA_031285945.1 Oscillospiraceae bacterium | reverse complement strand
AGAAAGAGCCTGTCTCTTGGCCTTAGATCAGCCTTTTCCAAAAGCTCGGGCCGGTTTTTCAGGGTAACGAGCAGCGCCTGTTCCCTGCGCCAGCGCTCTATTGCCTCGTGGTCGCCGCCAAGAAGAACCTCGGGGACTTTTTTACCCCGCCACTCTGAGGGCTTTGTGTAATGTGGCGCCTCGAGAAGACCGCCCTCTGCGTGGCTTTCCTCCTGCCAGCAGCTGGGGTCGCTTAGAACCCCCTCCTTAAGCCTCGCCACCGCGTCGGCTAGCATAAGCGCCGGAAGCTCCCCGCCGGTCAGGACATAATCGCCGGCGCTTATTTCCTCGTCGGCTACCTCGTCGAGCGCTCGCTGATCTATCCCCTCATAGTGCCCGCAGATTAAAAGAAGCCGATCTTCTTTCGCGAGCTCCTCAACTTTGCGCTGGGTGAGAACCTTTCCCTTTGGGCTCATATGGATGACGCGGGGCTTTGATCCGGCCATGGCGGATATGGCCGCCACGGCGCGGAATACCGGCTCGGCCTGGATGAGCATCCCCTTGCCGTGGCCAAAAATTGTGTCGTCTATATACCCGCCCTTGCGAACCGAATAATCCCTGATGTGATGGCAGTTGAGCTCTATTTTACCCGCCTGCCTCGCCCGGCCGATAATGCTCTCGTTCAGCACGGTCTCGCACATGCCGGGAAAAAGTGTCAGGATATCAATCCGCATCGTCAAACAATCCTTTCAGGGGCCGTATGAGGATTATTCCGCCGGCAACGTCGGTTTCGGCGATTACCTGTGGTATGGCCGGGATAAGCCTTTTGCCGCCGTCAGGCCCCGTAATTTCGTAGACGTCGTTGGCTCCCGTTTCAAAAACGTCGCTTAATAGCCCGTATTCCTCTTTTGTGTCGGCGTTAAGAACGCGCAGGCCCATCAGATCCTGCAGGAAGTATTTTCCCTTGGGCAAGGGAACGTCCTCCCTGTCCAGCCAGAGGATTTTCCCCCGCAGGCGGTTGGCGCTGTCCAGCGTCGCCACCCCTTCCAAAAAAAGAAGGGCCATCCCCTTGTGCACCCGCCCGCCGAGGATTTTCAGGGGCGTTTCTCCCCCGTTAAGATAAACAAAGGGCAGGGCGCACAGCTCCTCAGGCCCATCGCACCAGGCCTCGACCCTGATCTCGCCCCTTACCCCGTGGGTTGAGACGATTTTACCGCATTCAAGATAGCGCTTAACCATTTGCGATATCCTTTCCCCTGGTGGTCTGACCGGCCAAAATTTTCACCGGCTTCTAAAGCAGACGCGTCACTTCCCAAATCAATAAACCGCCGGGGAGAAGCGGCTTTTCCCCGGCGGTCTTTTGTTGTAAGCTGAGGCTCAGTCTATCTCCACAACGGCCTTTTCGCCCGTACGGTTTGCGGCCGAGCGCACAACGGTACGAATCGCCTTGGCGATTCTGCCCTGCTTGCCGATTACGCGGCCCATATCGTCGGGCGCTACGCTTATGTGATAAACCACCGCGCCCTCATCGCCGGGCCCATCCTTTGTGACCTTGATGTTTTCCTTGTCGTCGACAAGGCCGCGAACAATTTCTGTTATAAGATGTTCCATTGAGTTTGCTCCTTAAGCGGAGGGGAAACGGCTTAAAGCCGTTCCCCAAAAAAGTCGAAAAGCTGCCCTGGCGTTACTTCATATAACGTTGTTCTTTTTGAGGAGCGCTCTAACGGTATCGGTAGGTTGCGCGCCGTTTTGGAGCCACTTCTTAACCTTTTCGGCGTCGATTTTCACGAGGGAGGGTTCCTTTGTGGGGTCGTAATAACCGACCTCCTCAATAAACCTGCCGTCTCTCGGGTAGCGTGAATCAGCCACCACAACGCGGTAAAAAGGCGCTTTTTTCGCACCCATTCTGCGAAGCCTTATTTTAACAGCCATCTCTTTGTCACCCCCTTGTAGCGATTAGTTAATAGTTAATAGCCTTTAGCCATCAGCAATAAGCAATTACTAAGATTTTCCGCCAATGGCCGCAGACTATGAATAATGGAGACTACATGCTAAGAGCTATAAACTAAAAGGGCAAGCCCGGAATTCCGGGTCTGCGCTTTTTGCCGGGCCGCTGCATCATCTTCATCATTTTTTGCATATCCCTAAATTGCTTAAGCAGGCGGTTTACGTCCTCCACCCTGGTGCCTGAGCCCGCCGCCACCCGGCGCTTTCGGCCGGGGTTTATAATGTCGGGCCTGCGGCGCTCGGCCTTGGTCATGGAGCCTATTATGGCCTCCATCTGCCGCAGGCTCCTTTCGCCCTCCAGGGCTTCCTCTGAGCTTATCTTTCCGCCCACCCCGGGGAGCATTGAGAGTATCGACTCAAGGCTCCCCATCTTGCGCATCTGTCGCATCTGATCTACCAGATCCTCCAGGTCAAACTTGTTTTTCTCAAGCTTTTTGGCGAGCTTTTCGGCCTCTTTTTGATCGATGTTCTCCTGCGCCTTGTCTATAAGGGTGAGAACGTCCCCCATGCCGAGGATTCTCGAGGCCATCCTGTCGGGGTAAAACGGCTCCAGGGCGTCGAGCTTTTCGCCTGTTCCCGCAAATTTTATCGGCTTGCCGGTTACTGCCCGCACGCTGAGCGCGGCGCCCCCTCTTGTGTCGCCGTCGAGCTTGGTCATTATAACGCCGGAGATGCCTAATATCTCGTCGAAGCTCTTAGCCACGTTAACGGCGTCCTGGCCGGTCATGGCGTCGACCACAAGAAGAATCTCGTGAGGGGTCACCTTGGCCTTTATATTCTCAAGCTCCTCCATCAGCTCCTCATCGATATGGAGCCGGCCGGCGGTATCGAGAATAACTATGTCGTGCCCGTAGTCCCTCGCGTGCAAAACCGCCTTTGCGGCTATAGTCACGGGGTTCTCTTTGCCCATCTCGAAAACGGGAACGTTTACCCTGCTTCCCACCACCCTGAGCTGATCGATGGCGGCGGGCCGGTAGATATCGCAGGCTACGAGAAGGGGCCTGCGCTTTTGCCTGCGGTAGTAGCCCGCCAGCTTGGCGGCGTGGGTGGTCTTGCCCGAGCCCTGTAGCCCGCAAAGCATTATAATTGTGGGCGGCTGGTTCTCAAGCTTTATACCGGCGACCTCCGGGCCCATAAGCTCGGTGAGGCCCTCGCGAATCAGCCTTATAATCTCCTGAGCGGGGGTCAGGCTTTCGGTTACCCTGGCGCCCAGGGCCTTTTCGGTGACCGAGGCTATAAAATCGCGGGCCACCTTAAAGTTTACGTCGGCCTCGAGAAGGGCAAGGCGAACCTCCCGCATGACCTCCTTAAGGTCCGACTCCTTTACCCTGCCGTGATTCCTGAGCCTTTTAAACGTCTCCTGAAGCTTTTCGCTTAGTCCCTCAAACGCCATCCGCTCACCTCCCTTTTGTCACCCTGCCGCTTAAAACGCGACCTCGTGGGTCAGGTCTATTATCCGCTGAGCCCTGGGCCACAGAACCTGGCTGCCCAAAAGGCGAAAGCTTTCCTCCTGCAAAAAGGCGGCGCTGTCGGCGATTTCATCGAGGGCGCTTTGCATCTCCACGAACCGCGCTCTGAGCCCGAGGCGCTCGTCGCACTCAATAAGCTGCGACTCTGCCCGCTTGATACAGTCGCGAACCCCCTGGCGGGTAACGCCGGTGTGCTCGGCGATCTCGGCAAGGGAAAGATCCTCGTTATAATACCACTCGACTACCTCGCGCTGCTTTTCGGTAAGCATATTCCCGTAATAGTCGAGCAATATGGATATATCAAGATTCTTGGCCATCTCGTCACTCCCGCGATAGATCCGCGCGCCCTCCCGGCCGAATTATCCGCGGAAGGGGGCGCCCTAAGAAGACAGACGGGTCGGCTCTTGCCCAAATACCACAAAATTCGCCATCTTCTTCTTGGCAGTATACCCCAAAGAAGGGCGGCTGTCAAGTGTTTTTCTTTACACCGGTTAAAAAAGATTGACTAAAAAGCGGTTTGTGTAGTAAGCTTGTATCGTAATCACCGAAAAGAGGTATCACCGATAATGAAACTTTCCCAGCTTATGGGCGAGCGTTTTAAGGAAACGCCCGCCGACTGTCAGATAGCGAGCCACGCCCTTATGATTCGCGGCGGCTACATCAAGCATGTGGGCAACGGCATCTACAGCCTTTTTACCCCCGCGAAGAGAATAATGGCCAAAATAGAAAAAATACTCAGAGAAGAGATGGACCGCATAGGCGGGCAGGAGGTTCTCTTCCCCGTTTCTATGCCCGCCGCTCTCTGGCAGGAATCGGGCCGCTTCGAGGCCGTGGGGCCCGAGCTTTTGCGCTTTAAGGACCGGGGCGGCAACGATATGGTTCTGGGAATGACCCACGAGGAGGCCGCCGTTCACCTGGCGAGGGGAACGGTAAAGTCTTACCAGAGCCTTCCCTTTATGATCTACCAGATTCAGACCAAATTCCGCGACGAGCCCAGGGCCCGGGGCGGTCTTATAAGGGTGAGAGAATTCACCATGAAGGACGGCTACTCCTTCCACACGAGCCAGGAGGATCTTGCCGATTACTATAAAGAGGTTCACGCGGCCTACGAGCGGATTTTTGCGCGGGTGGGAATCCCCGAGGTCATTTCGGTCGCCTCCGACTCGGGTATGATGGGCGGCAAGGTGAGCCACGAGTTCATGCTCCTGACCGAAATCGGCGAGGATACTCTCTGCATCTGCGAGAGCTGCGACTTTCGCTCCAACATGGATGTGTGCGAGTGCGTCGTAAGGCCCGAGCCCTCCCCCGCTGAGCCTCTCAGCCTGGTTCATACCCCCGGGTGCAAAACCATCGAGGAGGTCGCAGCCTTCCTGGGCGCCGACGCTAAGTCAACCTGCAAGGCCGTAGTCTACCGCAAAAACTCCGACGATTCCCCCGTCATAGTCTTTTTGCGGGGCGATCTCGAGGTAAACGAAACAAAGCTGCGCAACTATCTTAAAGAGGAAATCCACCCCGCGGCCGAGCTTTCGGAGGGGGGGGGAATCGTTCCCGGCTTTATAGGGCCGGCGGAGCTTAAAACCACCGCCGCCGTGGTCTTTGACCGTTCCCTTTTGGGCTGCGGCGCCCTTATCTGCGGGGGTAACAAAGCCGATTATCACTACAGGGGCTTTTGCCCCGAGCGCGATATTCCCGCCGCCGATTACATCGACGCCGCCAAGGCCCGCGAGGGCGGGGGCTGCCCCAAATGCGGCGGCGAAACGCTCAAGGTCAGCAACGGCATCGAGGTTGGCAACATATTCCAGCTGGGCGACAAATACACAGTCGCAATGGGTATGCAATACGCCGACGCCGAAGGGGCCCTGCGGTACCCGGTGATGGGCTGCTACGGCATAGGGGTGGGAAGACTCGCCGCCTCTGTCTGCGAAGCGCACAACGACAAATACGGCCCGGTCTGGCCCATCTCCATAGCGCCCTGGCAGGCTCATATCTGCGCTATCCGCTCCGACGAGCCCGCCGTAAGGCAAGCCGCCGAAGGCCTCTACAAAGAGCTTTTGGGCAGAGGCGTCGAGGTCGTATACGACGACCGCCCAGTCAGCGCCGGCGTAATGTTCTCAGACGCCGACCTTCTGGGAATCCCGGTCCGGGTGATCGTAAGCCCCAAAACCCTTGAGCGCGGCGCCGCCGAGATAACCACCCGCACAAAATCCCTTGTGCTGGATTCCCCCCTTGAAAAGGCGGCCGGAGCAGTCGAGGGGCTTGTTAAGGATATGCTGGAGAAGCTCGGGTAAACGCTGCTTATGCTACTGCGCGATTAAAATCGTTTCAAGACTTGCAAGGATTTTAGACAAACATCCGCTTGGGCCGACTTTCACAAAAGAAAGGATGGTAATATAATACGCATTATTTAAAAAAATTCGTTCCATTTTTAATTTGTGCCTTTTGTTTAGGCGGTTGCTTAAATCAACCATTGGGTGTGGAGCCGCCTCCTTCTGTGACGACGCAAGCGCCAACTGAGGTAGATATTTCGGAGGTAACCACTGTTCAAGAAGAAGCTTCAATACAGAGAAAAACAGAGGCTCCATTGGATGAGCTGCTTTCAACAGAGGATTTAGCTTCATATTTGGATGAATATCCTGTTGCCGTTATGCTATTGAGTGACGGAGTTTCTCAAATCACCTACAACCAGCAGCTGTCAAGCGAACGGTATTCTCCCTGTTCTACCTTTAAAATTGCTAATTCTTTAATTGCTTTGGAGGAAGGGGTGGTTTCTATTGATGACTCCATGCGCAAATGGGACGGCACACAATATGAAATATCTGATTTTAATCGCGACCAAGATATGAGTTCTGCAATGAAATATTCTTGTGTATGGTATTACAGACAATTGGCAAAAGAAGTTGGAAATACATCAATGCGGAACTATCTGAGCGAAATTGGTTACGGAAACATGGATATTTCGGGAGGAATAGAC
>JAITVF010000221.1 GCA_031285945.1 Oscillospiraceae bacterium | reverse complement strand
CGACATAACCGTGGGGATGCAGCAGCGGGTCGAGATTTTAAAGATGCTTTACCGTGAAAACGAAATACTTATCTTCGACGAGCCCACAGCCGTTCTTACCCCGCAGGAGATCGACGAGCTCATGAAGATCATGAGGGGCCTTGCCGCCGAGGGGAAATCCATTCTGTTTATAACCCACAAGCTCGATGAGATTAAAAAGGTTGCGGGCCGCTGCACGGTTCTGCGCCGCGGCCGGTGGGTAGGCACGGTGGAGGTAGCCGGGGTAAACAAGGAGCGACTCTCAGAAATGATGGTGGGCCGCAAGGTGAGCCTCACAGTGGCAAAGCCCGAGCGTGAGCCGGGGCGCGTTATACTCGAGGTTAACAGCCTTTCGGTTCACGACCGGCGCACCGGCGGGCAGAGCGTTAAGGGCGTGAGCCTTAAGGTGCGCGAGGGCGAAATAGTCTGTGTCGCGGGGATAGACGGCAACGGCCAGAGCGAGCTGGTCTACGCCCTGGCCGGTATGCTTCCGGCGCAGAGCGGCACGATACTTATCGACGGCAAGGATATAACAGGCGCGGGAATACGCGCCAGGGGCATGGCGGGAATGGCCCACATCCCCGAGGACCGGCACCGGCACGGCCTGATCCTTGATTATACGCTCTCAAACAATCTTGTTCTACAGCGCTATTTTGAAAAGCGGTTCGGCGCCGGCGCCTTTCTCGACTTTGGCGCCATAAACGATTATTCCGAGAGCCTTATAAACCGGTTCGACATCCGCGCCGGCCAGAGGGGCAGAACGGTAGCCCGGAGCATGTCGGGGGGCAACCAGCAAAAGGCGATCGTCGCCCGCGAGATCGACCGCTCCCCCCGTCTGCTAATAGCGGTGCAGCCTACAAGGGGCCTGGATGTGGGTGCCATAGAGTATATACACCGGCAGCTTGTGGCTGTCAGGGAATCGGGCTGCGGGGTGCTGCTCGTTTCGCTGGAGCTCGACGAGGTCATGGACGTTTCGGACCGCATACTTGTATTTTACGAGGGCGCAATCGTGGCTGAGGCCGATCCCAGGGAAACAAGCTATCAGGAGCTGGGCCTTTATATGGCCGGCGGCAAAAGGGGGGAGAGCGCCTAGTGAAGGAGCTTCGCAGAATATTGACCGGCAACGGGGCGTCAAGCTTTATTTCCTCTCTTATGGCTATCGCGGTGGGGCTTCTGGCGGGCCTTTTAATCCTTCTCGTTTCCGACTCGTCGCGCGCGCCCGGCGCCTTTTTTACCATTCTCACCGGCGGCTTCTCCGACCGCAAGAGCATGGGGCAGGTTTTATACTTCGCCACCCCTATTATTATGACGGGGCTTTCTGTGGGCTTTGCCAACCGGACGGGGCTTTTTAACATAGGAGTCTCGGGGCAGTTTATCACCGGCGCTTATGCGGCCATATTCATAGGCGTTAAGTGGACCTTTCTGCCCGGCCCCCTCCACTGGATCACGGCCCTTCTCTTCGCCGCGCTGGCCGGGGCTCTCTGGGGGGTGATCCCGGGGCTCTTAAAGGCTTACCGCAATGTAAACGAGGTTATAGCCTGTATCATGATGAACTATTTGGGTATGTACCTCGTAAACTTTTTGATAACAAAAACAGTCTTTAATCCGCTCACCAACCAGTCCCAGCGGGTTGCGGGGAATGCTAATCTCCCCAAAATGGGGCTTGATCAGGTATTCAAGACCGCCAACAGCTCCTCGAGCGTGGGCAGCGGAATCGTTATCGCTGTTCTCGCCGGCGTTCTTGTCTATATTATAATCGAAAAGACCAAATTCGGCTACGAGCTCAAGGCCTGCGGACTTGGCAAGGACGCCGCCCGCTACGCGGGAATTGCCGAAAACCGCGGCACTGTACTTTCCATGGCTATTGCGGGGGGGCTCTCGGGGCTTGGCGGGGCGCTGCTTTACCTGGCGGGCTCGGGCACCGCGATCAGCGTGGTCGACGTTTTGGCCGCGGAGGGCTTTAACGGCATCCCCGTAGCCCTTTTGGGGCTTAACAATCCCCTTGGCATAGTATTTTCGGGGCTTTTTATCGCTTACCTTACGGTTGGCGGCTTTAACATGCAGCTTTTCGGCTTTGCCAACGAGGTCATTGAGATCATAACGGCAGTCATAATATACTTTTCGGCCTTTGCCCTTTTGTTCAGGGGCTTTATCGCCGCCCTGGGCGACAAGGGCAAGAGCGGCGCCAACGCCGATAGCGAGGGCTCGCCCGGACCGGATGGGGTAAAGGGGGCTGATTTGCGGTGACCACCCTGTATTTTCTCATTCAGCAGACCATGTACTTTTCGATACCGCTTCTTATAGTGGCCCTTGGCGGTATGTTCTCTGAGCGTGGGGGCGTGGTAAACATAGCCCTTGAGGGAATAATGATTTTCGGGGGATTTACGGGCATACTCTTTATTTCCGGCACGCAGCAGTATCTTCCGGGGCAGCCGGTTCTCATGCTAGGGCTGCTCGTTTCGGCCCTGACCGGGATACTGGTCTCGCTTTTGCACGCCTATGCCGCCATAAATATGAAGGCCGACCAGGTCATAAGCGGAACGGCCATAAACATGCTGGCCCCCGCCATAGCCATCTATGTCGCCCGCCTTATGCGCGATGTTCAGCAGATTCCCTTCAAGAACGAGTTTAGGCTTGTGTCGGTTCCTGTTCTGGGCGATATCCCCCTAATCGGGCCCTTCTTTTTTCAAAACGCCTATATAACCACCTATTTGGGGTTTATAATCCTGCTCCTGTCCTGGGCGGCGCTTTACAAAACCCGCTTTGGCCTTAGGCTTCGCTCCTGCGGCGAGCACCCCCAGGCCGCCGATTCGGTGGGAATAAACGTTTTCAGAATGCGCTACGCCGGCACCATGATTTCGGGGGCGCTCGCGGGGGTGGGCGGGCTTATCTTTGTAATCCCCACCTCCACAAATTTTAACGCCAGCGTTTCGGGCTACGGCTTTCTCGCGCTGGCTGTGCTGATTTTTGGCCAGTGGAGGCCTGTGCGGGTATTCGGGGCGGCCTTTTTCTTCGGCCTTATGAAAACGGTAGCCTCCTCCTACTCGGGCATACCGGCTCTGCTTAGCCTTGGCATTCCCCCCAATTTTTACAAGATGGTTCCCTATATAGCTACTCTTATAGTTTTGGCATTTACCAGCAAGAGCTCCCAGGCCCCCAGGGCCGCGGGCGTTCCATACGACAAGGGAGGGCGCTAGAACAGATGAGAATGTACGATCTTATTATGAAAAAGCGTATGGGCCAGGCCCTTTCGCACCCCGAGATCAGGTTTTTTATCGATGGCTTTACAAGGGGCGATATTCCCGACTACCAGGCCTCGGCCCTTCTTATGGCAATCTGGTTTAAGGGTATGACCAGGGAGGAAACGGCCCTGCTGACCGACGCCATGGCCCGCTCGGGGGATATGGCGGATCTCTCGGATATTCCGGGCACCAAGGTCGACAAGCACTCGACCGGCGGGGTAGGGGATAAGACAAGCCTTATTATAGGCCCCATAGTGGCGGCCTGCGGGGGCGTGGTCGCCAAAATGAGCGGCCGGGGCCTGGGCCACACCGGCGGTACCATAGATAAGCTCGAGGCCATACCCGGCCTTAGGACCGCCTTGGGCAAAGAGGAATTCGCCGGAATAGTTCGCCAAACAGGTCTGGCCATCATAGGCCAGAGCGGCGACATAGCCCCCGCCGATAAAAAGCTCTACGCCCTGCGCGACGTTACCGCCACCGTAGACAGCCTGCCCCTTATAGCCTCGTCAATAATGAGCAAAAAGCTGGCCGCCGGCTCCGACGCTATCTTGCTCGACGTTAAAACAGGCAGCGGCGCCTTTATGAAAACGCTCGACGACTCGATAGCCCTGGCAAGTGAGATGGTCTCTATAGGCGAAAGCAACGGCCGCCGTACAATGGCCCTTATAACCGACATGGGCTCCCCCTTAGGCCGCAATATAGGCAACGCCCTTGAGCTTGTCGAGGCGGTCGATATCCTCATGGGCAAGGGGCCGGAGGATCTTTTGGGGGTTTGCCTTGAGCTCGCGGCGGGAATGCTTTTGCTTTGCGGCATAGGCAAAAGCGACTGCGACCGCCGTGAAATGATCGGCGCGGCCATAAGCGGCGGCGCGGCGCTAAAGAGGCTTATCGCCATGGCCGGCGCTCAGGGCGCAGATACCTCTTACCTGCGCGATACCGGCAAGTTCCCGGCGGCTAAAATAATCAGCGAGGTAAAAGCCGAAAATTCCGGCTATATTTTCTCGATCGACGCCGAGGCCGTGGGCAGAGCGGCGGTAGCGTTAGGGGCGGGAAGAGCCAGCAAGGAGGATTCGATCGACTTTTCGGCCGGGATAGTCCTGCTTAAAAAGCCGGGCGAAAAAATAAAGCCGGGCGATTCCCTGGCCCTGCTTCATTCATCCTCCGACAGCAGGATAAAAGAGGCCCAGGGCATACTGCTTAAGGCCCTTACCGTGACCGAGGCCGCCCCCCCGCCGGCAAAGCACATTCTCGCAAGGGTAACTAAGGACGGCGTGGAAAAGCTGTAGCGTTATTCCAATTACGCAATTACGCAATAAAAAGCATCCGGTTATCTTAATACTAATCCGCAAATAAAACGCTTTTATAATATTACTCTATTGCGCCCCCCGCCAGAGGCGGGGGGCGCAA
>JAITVF010000138.1 GCA_031285945.1 Oscillospiraceae bacterium | reverse complement strand
GGCCGGAGCAGAGAATCGAAGAGGTGGCAAGGGTCGCCGATCTGCTTATGTATTCCAACAAAAAGAACGATCGCCGCAAAAGCGGCGCAGCCAGGCGCGAGGATAACGCCTCGCACGCCCCCGCGCGCCGCGATGAGCAAAAAACCCTGGGCGCGTAAGGCTTTTCGCCCGCGCGGCGCGGCCGGGCGGCTATCCTCATTTTTCCGCTAAGCATCCCGGCCGATATGCCGATATATTAAATGTAGTAACTGTATAAGAAAACCAGGCTTTATTCCGGGAGGTTGTTTATTGTGGGCGGCAATTTTGCTAAGGCGCCTCTTATCGCGGTTTTATACGCTGCTCTTTACCACTTTGTGGGGGGCTTTCTTCCATATTCGCCGGGGTTCGGGCAGGCACTCGACCTGACCGCCGCCGCCTCTTCCGTAACCGATCTTCTTTTAACGGTAGCGTGGTCTTTGTGGCTTGTGCTTATCGCGTCCCTGCTCTTTTCATCCTCCTCTAAAGAGGGGGCGGGCGTCATGCTGCGGGTTCTGCCCGCCTTCCTGGGGCTTTCGTGGGTGGTTCCCCTTCTTAATCAGCTTCTTTTAGGCGAGGTCACCGGCGTTATGACCAAGACCGACACCGCATTTTATCTTTTGCAGGGCGCTCTTTCTACCGCGATTATCCTTTTGCTCTGCATGATGCTTTTCCGCAAGCCCCAGCAGGGCGGCAAAGCGCCCCCGGCCGCTTCGCAGCGGTTTAAGCTGCGGCCCTTAAGCCTTGTTATAATGCTGATTGTTTTGCCGGTATTCTACTTTATACTGTTTTTTGTGGCCGGATATTTTCTGGGCTGGTCCAACGACGCGGCCCGCGCCTACTATGGCGGCGGGGCGGACGGCGGCTTCTTTTATATGCTGATCGAGATGCTTATATCCCACATTAAATATGGCGGGATCGCCCTGCTCACGGGGCTTCTGACGGCGCTCTTCGCTCTACCTGTCATGACCCTTTTGCCCGACAGGCGCACGGTCTTTGTGGCCTCGAGCGCAATGCTCTGCCTTTCGGGCGGGCTATACTACCTGCTGCCCAGCCCGGTCATGCCCTTTGCCATACGTATTACCCATCTTATAGCCTTAGGGGTTGTAAGCCTCGTATACGGCGCGGTGGCGGGGGTTCTGCTCCACACCTGCTACGCCCGCACAGAGACAAAGCCCGCTCCCCCGGCCCGTGACCCCGACCGCCGCCCCGCAGCGGCGGGGGGAAGACGCGCTTAACAATTAAGCATCTCTATTTACTTGGGCTCTCCCCCCGAGGGGGGAAGCAATAGCGTAATATTATAAAAGCATTTTATTTGCGGAGTAGTATTAAAGCCCAGAGGTGCAATCACGGCGGGACAAAACACCCGGCTCTGCGGAGCCACCCTCTTTGCTAAAGAGGGTGGGGCCAGAATTGACACAGGCATATAAAACAGAAATCAACACCCCGGCAATACCCCACCCTCTTGAGCAAAGAGGGTGCCGGCCGCAGCCGGCGGGTGTTTTGTCCCGGGTCAATAAAGCCATCAATCGGCGCATAGCTTCGTGGTTCCTCCCCGCTTCCGGCGGGGAACGCCGGGGTAGATGGCTGCTTATATAGGGCTTGTTTGATAAATGCAACTTAAAAACCGGCGGGCGATTGCGGTATCGTGATTGCGCGCCGTTACTTTTTGGGCTTTTTCTTTAGCCTTATAAGAAGCTGGCGGGCCGCGAGGGCCGTTGCGGTCAGGGCTGAGATAGAAAGGCCGATTACGAAGCCGGGCGGGGAGTAGCGCATGGTCACTCTGTGGGTTCCCGCCGGGAGCCTTGCGGCCAGATATACCCCCAGCGCCCTTTTTGTCTCAACCTTTTCGCCGTCCACCCGTACTGTCCAGCCCTTGTCGTAGGGTATGGCCGTCATCAGAACTCCGGCGGCGTCCGCCTCTATAACGCCGTCTATGGCGGTATCCTCGAACCGGGAGACGTTCAGCGCCCTTTCGCCGGCCATCCGGGCGGCGGTCTCGCCCGCCGCGATATCAAGGCCGTAGAAGTATCGGGCCTTAAGGTACGTTTCGTCCGAATCGATCCTGAGGGAGACGACCGGGCTCCTTTGCGTTCCCAGTGATATTACCGTGTTGTGCCGGTAGGCAAGCTCGCTCGCTAGGAATTTTGTGCCGGCGTAAACGTCGGCGTCCGCGAACCGGCGGTTGTGCACCGGGAAAAACGCGTAGGCCGCAAGGCCTTTTTCGTTGTTCAGGGTAAAGCTTACGGCGCAAGACAGACCCGCTATCTCCCGCTTATATATTACAGGGGAGGTATCCTGCGTTACTCTCAGGTTTTCGAGCTCTTCTGCCAATACCTCAAGGGGTCTGAAGGGCGCGCCGTAATCCCACTCGGGAAGAGCCGCCGACACCCACCCGTTTTGCAGCAGAAAGGGGTCGGGCTGAGCCGAGGCGTCCAGCTCGAGGATTTCCTCCCCCGCCAGGTAAACGAGAGGGAAGGCCATGGTGTTTTCCCAGATTCCCACGCCGTTAACCTCTTCGATAAGCCTGTAGCCCTCCCCCATATTCTCGCGGGAAAGTACGTATTTTATCCCCGAAAGGCCGTTGGTCAAGGGCGTTACCCCGGCAAAGCGCAGCTCGTTTATAGTGCCGGTATTGTAGCCAAGCTCCCTCATAAGCCGGTTTGCGGCCTGATCGGTGGTTGTAGAGTAGTGCGAGATTCCGCTGTAGCCCAGCGCCATTCCGCCGTTGGCGTTGCGCATATCGGCTACCTCCATCCGGTAAGGGCCTGAATCGAGGGCCCTTACCGCCTCTACCGCCGGGGCATATATATCCCGGTAGGAGTAATAGGACTCCCTCTCACGGTATATAAACTCCCGGTGTATCCCCAAAAGCTGCTTTTGGGCCGAATACCCGGCCTCGGCGCAGACTATTAAAAGCGCAAGGCAGATAAGCGGAGTCCGCGCTCTTTTGCCGAGCCGCGCACCGGCAAGCATAAGCGTATAGCCGGCGGTAAGTATCAGGGCCGCCGCCGCGCTCTCTGCTGTGACAAAGCTAAACCGGTACAGATAATTATCAAAAAATAGCAAAAACAAGATAGCGCCGCCAGAGGCGATACGGGGAACGCTCAGCCCCTCAGGCTCCCGGAGGGCGCCAAGAGCAAGGTAAATAAGCAAAAAGGAAAATACAAATGAGTACCTGGCCGGGAACCAGGTGGGAACCTCAAAGGCGTGCCACGCCAGATTGAGCGCGCCAAAGCTCATGCTAACAAATATAAAGCCCATAAGCCCGCCCCATATAAGCTTTTCGCGCAGCGATATCTTTTTGTTCAGGAAGAAGAGCGCCCCGCACAGGGCGGCCGCCACGGTGGAATAAACGTTGGGCAGGGCGCCGTCAATCAGCGTGTCGTAGATTCCCGGCATAAGCTTTAGGGTAAGGGTGGCCATGGGGTAGTTAAAGCAAAAGGCGCTCTGCGGCATGGTAAAGAGGCCGCCGTCCTGCCCCGAGTAAAGGTTCAAAAATGCCGGCAGCAAAAGAAACATACATAGCAAGGCCGCCAGCAAAGCGCCGCCAATAAGGGCCAAAAGCTTTTTGAAGTAAATAGCGGCTGATGATTCCCTGGTAAAAAAGCGGGCTGTAAAATATAAAAACGTAAAGATTCCCACCATGTAGCCTATATAATAGCTCGAAAAAAACGTAACCGCCAGGCAGGGAAGAAGCAGCTTAAGGGAGCCGGTTTTAATAAGCCCTTCCGCCCCAAGCAGAACAAGGGGAAGCATGTAAACGCCATCGAGCCACATAATGTTGGAGGAAAAGGCTACGTTATAGCCCATAAGGGCGTAGGCGACCGAAAATATCAGGGCGGTAATATCCCACCGGCCAAAGGTTTTGCCGGCGTAGACTAAAAAAAACAGCCCGCACAGCCCAAACTTTAAAACGGTAACTATAAGCACGGCCTCGGTAACGGCCGCCTGCGGGGCGAGCAGAATTATAATATTGAGGGGGCTAGCCGTGTAAAAGGCTATAAGCCCCAGCATATTGAGCCCCATCCCCATCTGCCACGAGCGCAGAAGGCTGCCCCCCTCGCGAAAGGTCCGGTTCATATGCATAAAGTAATCGATATACTCGCTGTTCATATCCACCACCAGCAGCGACCTTTCCCCAAAGGGGAAAACCCCGACCGCCGCAAAGGCAAAGAGAATAAGCGCCGCCGGAATAAAAAACGCCGCCGCGTGTAATATGAGCTTTTTACTGTCAGGCCGATTTATCAAAGAGTTATCCTCCGGTTATATAGTTGATTGCGCAGTAGTATAAAGAGGGCGCCGCCCGCAGGCTGCGGGTGTTTTGACCCGGAATAGGGCGTTGCGCCGACCAGTCTCGTTATACTACTCCGCATTTAAAAT
>JAITVF010000120.1 GCA_031285945.1 Oscillospiraceae bacterium | reverse complement strand
TGCTATAGCGGGCATGGCCATCCGGCTCGCCACCTGCGGGTGGCAACCGCCGGATATGGCCGATAGAGCAATGCGCGCCATACGGCATCGAATTTCCGGTTATTTTGGCGCATTGCTCTCGTCTCCCGCAGGCTACCCGCGGATGGCTGCCGCCAGAACCGTAATATCGTCCTCGTGGCCGTCGTTGCGGCGCATTTTTGCGGTCAGGGCTATCTTTTCGGCGAGGCGCTGCATGTCGCCCGCCTTAAGGCCGCCAAGCTCTGATTTTATCCAGTCGGCGCCTGTGTGGACCACTCCGTCCGACACCATTACGATTATATCGCCTTCGTGTAGGGTAACTGTGTTAATATCAAAGGATACCCCGTGGAGTATCCCAGCCGGGAGTGAGGACGACTCCACATAGCCGGCCTTGCCGTTTTTGACCACATAGGTGGGGGCCGCGCCCGCCTTATAAAAGCTTGCCTTGCCGGTAAAGAGATCCAGGGAGCAGCAGTCTATTGTGGCGAGACTTTCCTCACCCGATTTTACCAGCAGGGCGGAATTAACCATGTTCAGGGCCGCCTCGTAGCCTATTCCCACGTTAACAAGCTTGACCAGCAGCCCACAGGCCATGGCTGAGTCGACCGCCGCAGCCCCGCCCGAGCCCATCCCGTCCGATATTACCATGTGAGCGCAGCCCGATTTGTTGCGGATAAAGTCGTAGGCGTCGCCGCAAATGCGATTTTTCCCGCTCGAAAGCTGGTATGCCCCCAGCTCGACGGTGTAGGAGGCTTTTTCCCTAAATACAAGTGTGGTTATCTTTTCGCGCTCCGTCACCTCGGGCGGGTCAAAGTCGGTTTCTATCAGGGAACAGAGATCGAGGGTAGCCCGGGTTCTGGCGATTCTTCCCGCCTGGTAGGAGGGTACCGCCAGCTCTACCGTCACCCTGCCGTAGCGGTCGGTAGAGCACCCCAGCCGCTGAACGGTCAGGCTCAGTTTAGAAAAATATTCGCGCACCGCGTCGGTTTTTTCCCTTGAGAGGGGCCTTACGGTGCAAAGCTCACCCGAAAGCTCTTTTAGCATGAGAGAAAGCCCCTCGAACTGATCGGTCAGCACGGCGCGGACCTTGGCGACCCGCCGCGCCGCCCCGTCGCGGGCGGTAAAGGCGATAAACTGCACCGACATTTCGCCCATAAGCTCGTCGATCCTGCAACAGCTCTGGGTAAAGTGGCGTGGCATCTGATCCCTGGAGACGATTCCGTCCCGGCGGAGCATATCGATACACTCGTGCATGGCCGTGACCGTAGCCGAATGCCGCAGCTGCCAGCAGGAGGTCTTCATCCCGCAGCCTGAGCAAATCCGCTCGGCTACC
The DNA here is from genome assembly GCA_031285945.1 of Oscillospiraceae bacterium. Lineage (GTDB taxonomy): Bacteria > Bacillota > Clostridia > Oscillospirales > Ruminococcaceae > WRAV01. Next base: position 4,179 of record JAITVF010000120.1, on the reverse strand, counting down.
CGCTCGCAGATAGATTCGGGCCCCTCCGACTCGATCCGGCTCAGCCTGCGGCTTACGGCTTGGGTGGTTTTGCCAATTTCGCTCAGAGCCTCTGATATATCGCCGAGGCGTTCCTCAAGCGCCGCCTGCGAAGCCGATTCGGCGTCCTCGTCCCCCACACCGTCACAGCGAAGCTTAAGCCGGGCGGAAAGCCGTTCCGGTACCGCCACAAATGCAAGGCTCGCGATAAAAACCTCAAGAACCGCCCTGTTTACGGCGGAAAAATCCATAGTCATAAGGGCCATGGCCGTGTTGACCACTATAAAGGACGCGGCGGCGGCGATTCTTCCCGCGCCGGAAAATACCCCCGCCGCAAGCCCGCCCAGGCCGCAGGCCCCCGTTATGTAGGCGCCGCCGCCACCCGCCAGGGCTATCGACATTCCCGCCGCCACCCCCGATATTGCGCCGCCCGCCTCTCGCCCCCCGCGGGCGCAGATGAGGACGCAGAAAACCCCCGCAATCCGCCCAAGGCTTAAGGTAGCGACCGTAACGCCGGTGAGTCCCATAAGAATAACGCAGCCCGCCGCCACAACGCATGAGACGTCTGCTCTGCCGCCGCCGAAGGAGCCCATCCTTAAAACCGACCAGGCCCGCCCAAAAAAGTAGCAGGCGCCGCAGCAAAGAAGAATTTCGGCCGCCATTATAACAATATCATAAGGGGTGGGGTCAAGCAGAAAGGTTCTGGCCCCCGAGCATATGGCAATTGAGGCAAAGCAGAGGCCCACCGAGGCCCCCGTCTTGCGCCCGCCGGGCACCCGGCCCCCAAAGAGCCACTTGCCGCTCACGGTAAGGCCTATGGCGGCCATATATGTAATATTGGCTATTGGATCAGCAACAAGAAGATAGCCCGCCAGCGCCCCCATGGCCGCGCCGGCCGAGGCAATCCCCCCCATGGCCGCCGCCAGCGCCACCCCAAAGGGCGAAAGCCCCCCGAACAAAAAGCACCTTGCCATAACAAAGCCTGTAAGCGCCGTCAAAATAAGCTCCAGCGGACGGCGGCCTTCACGAAGAGCCTTTTTGAGCCTGTCCCCTACGCCAAGGGCGGCTGCCTCCGTTTTGTTCTGCATCCCAAAGCCCCTTATGGAAAAATTTTACATTTCTTATAGTATAATACTCTCCTTTGGGGACGCAGTTTGTCGAAACCGGATAGATGTGGTTATAATAGCCTGCCATTTGGGGCTATTATACCATATTCGCTTCGCTACTATGGTATAATAAGCAAAAGCGGCCAATTATGGCCGCAAAGCACTCGTCTCTATTAATTTTCATCAAATGCTAAGCCTTCAAGGCCGTAGCGCCAAACCGCATTGGGCATACAGTCCGGCAGCGGTTACAGTCAACCGTATTAAAGCCGCGTGCAGTCTTGTTGTATGTATTGAGCCTGCATAGCTTTTGATTAACAGCACCGTTATTTATTGCGCCAACCGGGCAACTGGTAACGCACTTCTTACAATCATCCAGACAAATACTGTTCGCCGGCGAATCAGACGGCAAATTCAAATCCGTGAGTATTGCGCCAAGCGTAAGCATACTGCCATACCGCTCATTTAGCAGCAGCGCGCTTTTGCCAAGTGTTCCCAAGCCTGCCTGCACGGCGATATGTTTCATTGAAACGAGTCCGCGGCCTGTCATTTCCTCATCATCCCAGTACTCGTAGGGGCCGTCGCATGGCAGCGGCACGGCAAAGCAGCTAAAAAGGTTTTCAAATGTTTTAGCTGCTCTAAACGCAATCGCATCGACATTGGGGCAGGCATAAGAGTTATAATGGCCGTATATCAGTCTGGGCGGAACCTTTGTCAGGCCTTTGGGCAAAGCAACCGCAAAGGATATAACCGACTTGCACTCAGAAAAAATACCGGCAGGATGAAACCCCTCGGGTGCGCCGGTAAAACGGTCAATATTTGCGCAGCCGCACAGGTCCGCACCATGTGACAATACTATTTCTCTGATTTTTTCTTTCATATTCATCATATTCATGCCACCCTGTTTATTTGCCAATAATTCCGATATTACAGTTGTATAGTCGATAAACTTCAAAAGTGGCTGACGGTCCTCATATAAAGCTACAGGCGCAGTACCAGCGCGCCTCCCGCAATAATCAGGGGTATGCCCGCAAGCGCGCCTATTACGGTAGCGGTAAGAACGCAGCCCGCCACAATGAGCGAAAACCCCAAAATCACCGCGATCAGCCTTCCCACAAGGCTCAGTGTAAAACCCGCCAGGGCCCATATCATTATAAAGGGCCAAAAAATAAGCTTCACTATAAATCACCTCTTTAAATCCAGTATATTCGCCGATATTTAAAGGGGGGAGTATGTTCAGGTTAAAATTTGATGAAAATTAATCGTCGGCAAAAACGGCGTCCTTGCCCGCGTGAAGCCGCCGGTAAATATCGCCCTTGCGAAGCCCCGTTCTGGCGGCGGCCTCCTTAGCGGCGTCGGATGGCGAAAGCCCGCCCGCCAAAAGCTCTTTGGCCATAAGAACCGCCTCCTCCATAGTGACGGGTGGATTCTCAATGGGCTTAGCGCCCTCGATCACTATAACGAATTCTCCTCGCGGGGGCTCTTCTGAATAGCGGGCCGCGGCCTCAGAAAGGGTAGCGCGCCACACCTCTTCATGAAGCTTTGTGAGCTCGCGGCAAAGAGCGGCCCGCCTGTCGCCAAATACCCGCAAAAGGTCGCGCAGGGTCGCCGCCAGCTTGTGAGGCGCTTCGTAGAATATCATGGTGCGGGGCTCTGCCGCAAGGGATGCGAGATGCTTTTCCCGGCTGGATTTTCCCGTGCTGAGAAAGCCCTCAAAGCAAAATCGCCCCGCCGGCAGCCCCGAAAGGCTCAGCGCCGTCATGGCGGCGGTAGGCCCCGGAACGCCGGTCACCGGAATGCCCCGCTCGCCCAAAAGCCTTACAAGATCCTCTCCGGGGTCAGAGACGCACGGCATCCCGGCGTCGGAACAAAGAGCGCCGTTTTCCCCCTCAAAAAGCCGGGCGGCTATTTGTTCCCCCCGGCTTTTTTTGTTGTGCTCATGGTAGCTCACCAGAGGCTTTTTAATATTAAGATGATTCAAAAGCTTTAGGGTAACTCTGGTATCCTCGGCGGCTATAAAATCGACCTCGGAAAGAATCCGCGCCGCTCTGGGCGATAAATCCCCAAGATTCCCGACAGGCGTGCCTATGAGATATAGCGTGCCGCTCATAACGCGTTCTCCTTAAGGTAGTTGTTATACTATTCCGCATTTAAAATACTTCTTTCTATTGCTTCCCCCGCCAAAGGCAGGGAGGACCGTACCGGGCCGGCCGCGATTTTAGCTTTTAATGGCTCTTATTTGCGGTAGCCGTGATAAATCTTACGCAGCTCAGGTGAATCAGCGCCATTTTCGCGCAGTATAAGAGGCTTTTCCATCCGCAAAAACGGCTTGCCGCCCAGTCTTCCCTCCACGAGCACGAGCCAGGGGGGGGTATCCTCCCGCTCCTGAACCGTCCGCAACCGCTTTGGCTCTATTTTAAAGCGGCGCATGGCGCAAAAGATATCGGGCAGCCGCTCGGGCAGCTGGCAGACGCAGAGCCTGCCGCCATATCTCAAAAGCCTGGCTGACGCCCTTGCCACATCGGTAAGGGTACAGGCGGTTTCGTGGCGGGCTATCCTATCTGAGCCCGATTCGCTCAAAATGCCCGTATCCGCTTTTTTATAGGGCGGGTTACAGGTGACAAGATCGAATTTTCCCGCCCCGAGCTCCTTGGGCGGGTTTCGCAGGTCCCCCTCAAGAACGGTAAAGCGCCCCTCGAGCCCCGAGCGCGCGGCCGAGGCGAACGCAAGCCCGGCCGCCTCAGGCTGAAGCTCAAGGCCAAAGGCCTCTCCCGGGGCGGCGGAAGCCTCCCTAAACCACAAAAGCGGTATGATCCCGCAGCCGCAGCCAAGATCGCAGGCGATCTCGCCGCGTCTCGCAGAGGCAAAGTCAGAGAGAAGAAAAGCGTCGGTGCCAAAGGTGTGGGCTTCGCTCACCAAAACCTCAACGCCGCCGCCTAAGGTCTCGACCCTCATCTTTCCCCTCCTCCTGATTGGAAGCATTAACCGCCGGCTATGTTATTATACGTCCGCAGAAGCCACACGGCTATTTGTGATATTTTCCGCCCTCGATAAGAGT
>JAITVF010000067.1 GCA_031285945.1 Oscillospiraceae bacterium | reverse complement strand
TATATTACCGCCGCCGGAACAGGGGTCTCGGCGGGCGCCGGGACATAGGCTCCGGCCGTTTCCTCCGAGCTTTCCGGTTCTGAAGGCCCGCCCTCCGGCGGGGGAAGGCGCTCAGCCTCCTCGTAATTTTGCAGCCCGCCGGCGGGCTGCGGCTCGGCGGGCGCCGATTCTTCGCCCCTTTGTGCGCCGTCCTCCGGCCGGCCGCCGGGGAAGCCGATCATGTCACTGTAAAACAAGCCCGAGTCAAACCCGCCGGCGGCCCGCCTTCTTCCTCCCGCCTTCGACGTCTCGCCCCTTTGCCCAGAGCTTTCCGACCCCGGCGCCGGGGTCTTTGACGGTTCGCCCTTCGAGGACTCGGGCGGATCCTCCGGCAAAGAGGACGTTGGCGGCCCAGACGTTTCCGGCGGCCCCCAGCTGAATTCCTCGCCCGAAAACTCCACCCATGCAAGGCTGTTGCGCACGTCCGGAATAACGGCGCTGTTCCCGATATCGTTGAGCTCAATCCACACCCGAACAGCGCCGGGAGGCATTTCGCAGGTTATCTCCTCGGTCCAGACGGCTGCGTCATCGACAAATATCATGTCAGTGCTTTTCGCCCTTGTTATCCGCGCCTCATCCACCGGTATCCGCTCGCCTGAGGCTGTGCCGTAATAGAGATTTACCCCGTAGTAAACAAGCCTTTGGGGGTCGACCTCTATGGCGGCGGGTATAAGCGAGGCCCCGGCAGACCCCGGAATACGATTCTCGCGAACGAACCATTTGCCGCTGTCGTCCATTACGTACAGCTTGCCGTCGGCGGGGTCTGTCCGCACGGGAAAAACAGGTTGGGCCTCGCCTAGTCCATAACCGCCCAGATCCATAGAATCGCCGGCGGACTTAACCGCTAAGGTGCCTGTGGGGGAATAAATCCAAAAGCTCAAATGCTCGGCCCCCGTGAAGCTGTAGCTCACGCTCCCGCGGGTTACCGGCTTTCCGTCCGGCTTGACCTCGGCCTGATACCGAAATCGCGGATCTTTGCCTTCGCGGTCAACAATTGCGAGAGTTCCGTCAATATGCCTGTATCCGGTATTGGGGACGTCTTCCAGATTGTCTGTTCTTGTTATCACGGCCAGGGCGACAACGCTCATAGCCGCGGCGCAAACGCAGACGGCGGCGATCCACACAAGCTGCCTCATACAATAGACACCCTCCCGGCTGCGCCGACAAAATTCGATGTTATTAGACAACATTATACCAACTTATCCCATTTAAATCCCGTGGCATATTAAACAAAGCTGGGGCAAATATTTTGTTTGATTTTTGTAAATTCCCCCAAATGTCTTTGAATTAGAATAATTATTCATTTTAACATTGCTTTTTGGGGAATATATCTGTATAATCATAGCATAGTCAGTATATTTATTATCTTAATTATCTTAAATAAGGGAGCTGTAAGTATGGGCGAATATAAAAAAGTAGTGCTTGCTTATTCCGGCGGGCTCGATACCTCAGTTATCATTCCGTGGCTGAGGGAGAATTACGGCTGCGAGGTTATAGCCATGGCGGCCGACGTGGGCCAGGGCGACGAGCTTTCGGGGCTAGAGGAAAAGGCCCTCAAGACCGGAGCCTCCAAGCTTTACATTGAGGATCTCACAAAAGAGTTTGTCGACGACTTTATCATGCCCTGCTTAAAGGCGGGCGCCAAATATGAGGATTACCTGCTGGGCACCTCGATGGCCCGGCCCGTAATAGCCAAGCGCCTGGCCGAGATTGCCAAGGCGGAAGGGGCCGACGCCATAGCCCACGGCTGTACCGGCAAGGGGAACGATCAGGTGCGCTTTGAGCTCACGGTAAAAGCCTTTGCGCCCGACATGCCGGTCATAGCCCCCTGGAGGACCTGGGAGCTTAAGGGCCGCGAGGATGAAATTGCTTACGCCGAGGCTCATAACGTTCCCCTTTCATTTAGCAGCGAGACCAGCTACTCCAAGGATAAAAACCTCTGGCACCTTTCCCACGAGGGCCTTGACCTTGAGGATACGGCAAACGAGCCCAACTACGACAAGATCCTTGAGATGGGCGTATCGCCCGAAAAAGCGCCCGATACGCCGACATATATAACCGTCGGCTTCGAGCAGGGGCTGCCCGTCTCCCTGAACGGCGTTAAGACCGATAGCGTGGCCCTTATTACGGCTCTCAACAGGCTGGGCGGGGAAAACGGCATAGGGCTTCTCGATATCGTAGAGAACAGGCTTGTGGGTATGAAGTGCCGCGGAGTATACGAAACCCCCGGCGGCGAGATCCTGTATACCGCCCATAAGGAGCTTGAGCGGCTCTGCCTGGATAAGGAAACCTCGCACTATAAAGAGCTCATTGCCCAAAAATACGCCGAGCTCGTCTACAACGGCCAGTGGTACACCCCCCTGCGGGAGGCGCTGGACGCCTTTGTAAACGAAACCCAGAAAACCGTAACCGGCGAGGTTAAGATGAAGCTCTACAAGGGCAACGTCATTCTTGCCGGAACAAAGAGCCCCTACAGCCTATACTCTGAAAAGGTGGCCACCTTCGGCGCCGACTCCGACTACGACCAGATGGACAGCAAGGGCTTTATAAACCTGTTCGGCCTTCCCATCAAGGTCCGCGCCAAGCTTAAAGAGGGCACTCTGTAACAGTAAGAAGCTGTGTTCATAGGCTCAGCAGCCGTCTTTGCGTAATCTTTTTCCGCAGCTCTGCGTCAAAAACTCTTGCCTTGCGTCAGCAAGGCGGCGACTTTTTTCCTTGATCTGCGAAAAAATCTTTCGCAAATCCTACTACTTCGCTCTATGAACACAGCTTCTAATATCCGGAGGAAAAAACATGAAGCTTTGGGCCGGAAGATTCACAAAGGAAACCGACAGCGCCGTAAACGACTTTAACACCTCCCTGCCCTTTGACTGCCGGATGTACCGCCAGGATATCGAGGGCTCTCTCGCCCACGCAAAAATGCTCTCTGCCCGCGGCATAATCACGGAGGAGGACGAGAGGGCGATAAGGGAAGGGCTAAAGGGTATACTGAGCGATATAGAGGGCGGAAGGCTTTTGTTCGACAGCGAGGCCGAGGATATCCACATGTTCATAGAGTCGGAGCTGACAAATAGAATCAAGGACGCGGGCAAGCGCCTGCACACCGCCCGCAGCCGCAACGACCAGGTGGCCCTCGACCTGCGCCTTTACCTAAGGGAGGATACAAACCGGCTGAGAGCGCGTATTCGGGAGCTGGTATCGGTTTTGTGCGATAAGGCGCATGACCACGCCGATACCGTAATGCCCGGCTACACCCATCTTCAGCGGGCGCAGCCGGTTACCTTCGGCCACCACCTTATGGCCTGGGCCTTTATGCTCCTTCGCGACGACGGGCGCCTGTCCGACGCTTTTCGCAGGATGAATTTTTCGCCACTGGGCTCTTGCGCGCTGGCCGGAACCACCTACCCCATCGATAGGGAGGCCACGGCCAGGGACTTAGGCTTTTCGGGCCCCACGCCCAATTCACTGGACGGCGTGGCCGACCGGGACTTCTGCCTTGAGCTCATGTCGGCGGTCAGCATACTTATGGTTCACCTCTCACGCTTTTGCGAGGAGATAATCCTCTGGTGCTCAAGCGAGTTCGGCTTTATTGAGCTCGACGACGCCTTCGCCACCGGCTCATCCATTATGCCCCAGAAGAAAAACCCCGACGTTGCCGAGCTGGTGCGCGGTAAGGCGGGCCGGGTGATAGGACGCCTCACCGGTCTTCTCGCCGTGATGAAGGGGCTGCCGCTGGCATACAACAAGGATATGCAGGAGGATAAGGAGGCTGTATTCGATTCCTTTGACACCGCGTTTTCCTGCCTTTCGGCCTTCACCCCCATGATTAAGACCATGACCGCCAGAGAGGATAACATGCGCGCGGCTGTGGGCAAGGGCTTTCTCAACGCGACCGACTGCGCCGATTATCTTACCGGCAAGGGGCTCCCGTTTCGGGACGCATATAAGATCACGGGGCAATTGGTAGGGGAATGCCTCGCTCGCGGATGCTCCCTTGAGGAGCTTCCGCTTGAGAC
>JAITVF010000035.1 GCA_031285945.1 Oscillospiraceae bacterium | reverse complement strand
CACATCAGTAAAATTCTGCACAAAGGTGACCATATATCCCCTGTACTCAAGGTAGCGGCGCAGCACGTCAAATACGCAGAGCGGCCTTGCGTTGCCTATGTGAATATAGTTGTAAACGGTTGGCCCGCAGGCGTAAAGGCTGACCCTGCCCTTATTAATGGGAACAAATTCTTCTTTTTTTCTTGTGAGCGTGTTAAATATTTTCAAATTTACCCGTCCTCCCCCTCTTCTGAAATTACGGCGTCAAGCTTTTTGGAAAGATCGTCGAGCTTTGTTACCAGCCTGCTTATCTCCTGCGCCACCGGGTCGGGCATATTTACGTGGTCGAGCGGATCCCTCGCCTTTTTGCCGTTGATCCGCACAACCCTGGCGGGCACTCCCACCGCGGTAGCGCCGGCGGGCAGCCCCTTGAGCACCACCGCGTTGGAGGCGATCTTAACTCCGTCCGCAATCACGCAGGGCCCCAGGATTTTTGCGCCCGCGCCCACCATCACGTTTTTGCCCAGAGTAGGGTGGCGCTTTCCCGTTTGTTTTCCCGTTCCCCCCAGGGTAACGCCCTGGTAGATGGTGCAGCCGTCCCCCACCACCGCCGTTTCGCCTATAACTACCCCCGCGCCGTGGTCAATGAGAATGCCTCTGCCTATTTTGGCGCCGGGATGGATTTCTATCCCCGTAAAAAATCGCGATATCTGTGAAAGAGCCCTGGCCGCGAGAGGGTGCCCGTTACGGTAGCACCAGTGGGCCGGCCGGTGCCAGATAAGAGCGTGGAGCCCCGGGTAAAGCAGCAGCACCTCAATATCGCTGCGGGCCGCCGGATCACGCGCTTTTATTGCCTTTATTTCATTTTTTATAGATTCAAACAAATCCTGTCACTCCCTGCCGGGGTTCCGGCTCAGTTAAATAAAGTAGCTTATAATTGATAATTGGCCAAAGCCCATAAAAAAATACCCCCGCCGCCCCGGTAAACTCCGGAGCTTTGGCAGAGGCGGGCTTTGGCCGCGGTTCCACTCTGATTTATCGCTTGGGTTCCACCCTTAACGCGGGAGGGCTACGCGCGGTTTTGCCGCGTGCTCGCGGGGGCGCAGGTTGGGCGAAGCTTCTTTGCCGCTTTTCAGCTTCCGCGGCATCTCTGTAAAAAATCATCTTCGCTTAATAATTCCCCGGTCAGTGCATTTAACAGTATTGGCTTATTATTCTACAGTATATGCGCCTTCCAGCGCAAGGTTCCTCCGCTCTTTTTGTGGGAAGCCACAAAAAGAGCCTAATTTAATCAATGATTTTATGCATCAGCAAAGAGCTTTCGGTTTTTGACGACGTAATTAGCGCCCGAAGCACCGGTAAGAACAGTCACAATCCAGGTGAGGGCCGCAAAAACACGCCCCCATTCTTCCGGCAGCGCAACCCCGCCCAGGAAAGAATCGGCAACGCCCAGCATAATGAGCCCCAGCGTCACCCACAGCATCTGAAAAACGGTCTTAAGCTTACCCCACCTGTCGGCCGCTATGACCTGCCCCTTGCCCGCAGCCACCAGCCGAATGGAGGTGACCAGAAACTCGCGGGCCAGAATCACAATCACCACCGCGCCGTGAACAATACCGACGTGAGCAAAGGCGACCATGGCGGCCATGATGAGCAGCTTGTCGGCCAAGGGATCCATCAGCGCGCCAAAATCGGTGACAAGGCCGCGCTTTCTGGCAATACGGCCATCCAGCGTATCGGTGAGGGCGGCCGTTACAAAAACCGCTAAGGCCCAGAGATAGTGCCCGCCTATTGCGGTCACGTAAAAAAGCGCAAGGAACAAGGGGATCATTATAACCCGGGCCATCGTCAGCTTATTGGGCAGATTCACGGTTTTTCCCCTCCCGAGGCCGTCTCTCCGGTCAGGTCGTAGCCGTCTGAGCCGGTAATTAAGACACTCGCGAATTCCCCGGGCTCCGGCGATTTTGCTGAGCTGAAATACACCCTTGTATCAATATCCGGCGCGTCGCCCTGCCCCCGTCCATAAAAGAGGCCGCGTTCAGAATCAAAGCCCTCGGTGAGAATCTCCTGGATTTTGCCGGCCCGCGCCCGGGCCAGCTCCTCGGCGATGGGGGCCTGCGTTTCCATAACGACCTCGGCCCGCCTGCGCTTTGTCTCCTCATCAATCTGGCCGGGAAGCTCAAAGGCCGGGGTATTCTCCTCCCTGGAATAGGCGAAGCAGCCCAGGCGGTCGAACCTGGCCTCCTTTACAAAGCCGCACAGCTCGGCGAAATCCTCCTCCGTTTCTCCGGGGAAGCCCGCTATCAGAGTGGTGCGCAGGGTAATTCCCGGAACCCTTTCCCGAATGCGGGCGATAAGCTTAAGAAGGCTTTCGCGGCCGCCCGAGCGATTCATGGCCGAAAGAATCTTTCCCGACGCGTGCTGAAGGGGAAGATCCATATATTTTACCACCTTAGGCTCCCTTTGAATCACCGCCAAAAGCTCGTCGGTGACCCGGTCGGGGTAGCAGTAAAGAACCCTCAGCCAACGTATTCCCTCGATATCCCCGAGCCTTGCGAGCAGCTCGGGAAGCATACCTTTTCCGTAAAGATCCTCGCCGTATCGGCTGGTATCCTGGGCCACAAGGTTAAGCTCGCGGACTCCCCCGGCGGCGAGAGCCTTGGCCTCGTCCACGAGGTCCTCCATCCTGGCGCTGCGAAATCTTCCCCTTATAAGAGGGATGGCGCAGTAGCCGCAACGGTTGTCGCAGCCCTCGGCGAGCTTGAGGTACGCGTAATATCCGGGTGTGGTCAGAATCCTGCCCCCCTTGAGGCAGAGGTCCTCCTTTGGGCCGAAGGCCACGTGCCTCTCCCCCGCTATCGCCTTTTCCACCGCAAGGGCAATCTCGGAGTTTTTGCCTATTCCCAGAACGCCGCCGGCCTCGGGCAGCTCGCGGGCGAACTCCTCCTGGTAGCGCTCGGGCAGGCAGCCGGTCACCACTATCCCTTTAAGCTTACCCTTCTTTTTTTCGGAGCCCATCTCTAAAACGGCCTCGATGCTTTCCCGCTTCGCGTCCTCGATAAAGCCGCAGGTGTTGATCACTACGGCGTCGCACTCCTCAAGGTCGCCGCTTATCTCAAAGCCCGCCTCCCTCAGGGTAAAGAGCAGCCTCTCGGCGTCCACCTGGTTTTTAGAGCAGCCGAGCCCTATCATACCCACGGTACGCTTATTCTTATTCTGATCCCGATTCTGCGTAATAATCCTCGTCCTCCCTGAGATTCCCTATTACCGCCCGGATGTCGCCCCCGCGGTAGCCCAGCCGCAAAAGGGCGCTTAGGGCCCTGCGGTATGCCTTTTCGTCGTCGGGGGCGTTTTTGTATTTTCGCGCAACTATGCGGGCTATCGCCTCCCTGGGGTCCTCTTCCTGCTCCTCGGTGACGCGTCTCGCAAGCTCACGGTCTATTCCCTTTTGTTCGAGCTCCCTTATAGTGCGGGCGGCGGAAAAACCTCTTCTTGCCATACAGTCCTTGGCAAAACGAAGGGCCCAGTCCCCGTCGTTCAAAAGGCCCAGCTCCCTCATTCTTTCGACGGCGGCGGCAGAGGCCTCCTCGCTTTCTTTTTCGCGTAGCCTTTGGCGGAGCATTTCGCTCGTCATGGCCCTGCGGGACAAAAGCTCCAGAGCCCTCGCTCTGGCCGAAAACATCCCCGACTGCCTCAAAAGCTCATCAAGCTCGTCTTCGTCAAGCTCAAGCCCAGCCCTGAGGCTGCCTGCGGCCGAAGGATGAAGGGACGCGCTATACTCGCCGTCAAGGTAAAGGGTTATACGTCCCCTGCGCGTGGCTCCAAGATGGGTTATCCTCACCTAATTTTCCACTTCCACGGCTATATCTATGTTCTTTGCCGGCTTGGCCGGCGCTTCCTCGGCGGCGGCGGAAGCGGCTTCAGCCTTCGAGCCTTTTTTGCGGGGCGCGCTCACGAGCTTATCTTTGTTCTCCATAACCTGCTTTGCTATCGTCTCGGCAAAATCCGGGTGCTCCTGAAGATAGTTCTTTACGTTGTCCCGCCCCTGGCCCAGCCTTTCCTCCCCGCAGGAAAACCAGGCGCCGCTTTTATTTATGATCTCAAGCTGTACCGCCATATCCAGAATCTCGCCGTCCCGCGAGATTCCCTGGCCGTACATAATATCGAACTCAGCCTCCTTAAATGGGGG
>JAITVF010000034.1 GCA_031285945.1 Oscillospiraceae bacterium | reverse complement strand
CTGCGCTCGGTGATAACGGGGCGCAGTATAATGTCCTGGGGCGCCTTCATGAAGCATACACCTCCGTGAGCTTGTCGACGGCTTCCTTGGCTATAACCAGCCTGTCGCAGTTAAGGATGTCGTATACGCTGAGGCTTCCCGCCTCGGCGGTTTTGACGCCGGGGATGTTGGAAGCGCTTCTGATAACTTTGAAATCGGGCTCGGCGGTCACGATAAGGGCCTTTTTGCCGCCGCCCAGGGCTCCGAGCATACTGACGACCGACTTTGTTCTAAAGGCGTCGAGCTTAATGTCGTCGACTACTATGAAGCCGCCCTCGAGAACCTTTGCGGAAAAAGCCGATTTTATGGCGAGGCGACGAACCTTTTTGTTAAGGCTTATGCGGTAGCTGCGGGGCTTGGGGCCGAGAGCTATGCCGCCGTGACGCCACTGTGGAGACCTTGTGGAGCCCTGGCGCGCGTGGCCGGTGCCCTTTTGCCTCCACGGCTTGCGGCCTCCGCCGCTGACCTCCGCGCGGGTCTTGGTGGACTGTGTTCCCTGGCGCTGATTGGCGAGGTAGTTCACAACCGCGGCGTGCAGGACGCTCCTGCTGGGCTTTATCCCAAATATGGAATCGTCGAGCTCCATTTCGCCCACCGCGCTTCCCGCCATATCGTAAACGGTAACTTTAGGCATTGTGTTTCCTCCTCCCTTACGCCTTCCTGACGCTGTCCGTTATGGTGACAATCCCGCCCTTTGGACCGGGGATAGCTCCCCTGATGGCGATAAGATTGTTCTCGGCGTCAATTTTAACGATACTGAGATTCTGTACGGTTACCTTCTCGGCGCCCATGTGGCCGGGAAGCTTTTTGCCTTTCATAACGCGCGAAGGGGTGGACACAGCGCCCAGAGAGCCCGGGTGGCGGTGAATCGGGCCGCCGCCGTGGGTCGCCCTTTGAATGTGTCCGCCGAAGCGCTTAATGGAGCCCTGATACCCGTGGCCCTTTGACGTGCCGTGAACGTCCACGGTGTCGCCGACCTCAAAAACGTCGGGCTTGAGCACGTCCCCCACCTTGAGGGCCGAGCAGTCGTCGAGCCTGAACTCCTTAAGGTGCCTTTTAACGGGCAGGTCGTTCTTTTGAAAATGTCCCTTGCGCGGCTTGCTGGCGTTTTTGTCGGCGATGTCGCCATAACCGAGCTGCACGGCTTCGTAACCGTCGTTTTCGGCTGTTTTCTTCTGGACGACCACGCAGGGACCCGCCATAACCACGGTGACCGGGATGACGTTGCCCTTTTCGTCAAAGATCTGGGTCATGCCCGCCTTTGTGCCGATGATACATTTTTTCACGGAATAGTTTCCTCCTCTTCCGGGTTATTGGTTGGCGCCCTTAAATATTAAAGCGCCAACATGACCGAGCCGGGGCGAAGCCTCTAGAGCTTGATCTCAACTTCGACTCCGGCAGGGAGCTCCAGGCTTGTAAGGGACTCCATCGTCTTCTGCGAGGGGAGCAGAATGTCGATAAGCCGCGTGTGGGTGCGCATTTCAAACTGCTCACGGCTGTCCTTGTACTTGTGAACCGCCCGCAGTATGGTGACGATCTCCTTTTTTGTGGGGAGCGGAATGGGCCCGCTCACCGAAGCGCCGGTGCGCTTTGCCGTCTCCACAATCTTTTGCGCCGACGCGTCCACCAGGGTTGCGTCGTACCCCTTGAGCCTGATTCTGATTTTTTCCTTGACTGCCACTTTTTTCGCCTCCTTAAGCTTAATGTCAGGCGAGAGATTTTTCGCTGTACACGCATCCGTGTGTTTCACGCGTCCCCCTGCAAAAATCCGGAAGCTTCCTGTTCTTAAAACAGGGTTCATCCGGATCGTAGGCTGGTTTCGCAAAATCACGCCGGCGGATAAATTATCCCCCGGCAGGCATGCAATCACAAAAATCCGCCCGGTTTAAAATCGGACATACTCCACAGAAAAACCCGCGTCAAACGCGGCAACCTCCTGCTTCAACGCATATCTCGTGCAGTCACGCCAAGTTATAATATCAAAATTCTGGTCGCAAAGCAAGACTTTTCTACATTTTAAGGTAAATTTGCGGTTTTGATCGCCATAAGAAAACTTTTTGCGCGTATTTTAGGTAATCTGACCATAAAGCTTATCCGCCAAGTTATGCTGTTCCCCGGCGTGAAAGGCCCGCCGTATTACGCCTCGGTGTGCCAGCCGAAGTAGTTGCGCCCCGCGACGCCTTTATTCGGGCCAAATTCAAAAAGCTCGTAGGGGCTCAGCCTGTTGTCGAGCAGGTGATCGGCGACCTCGTAATCGTAAAAGCCCTCCATCCCCATAAAAGCGTTTGAAAATAAAATCCCCGCCAGATACTCCCGCCAGGAGCCGTAGCTTGCGGTAGCGAGCTCCTCGGCGTAGCTTAAATATTCCCAGGTTTCCTCCTCGGTGAGATAGCCCGCCGAATAGCTCATCCTGGCCACTGTCACCAGCATATCGAGATCGCCGGCTACGGTGGTCTCCACCAGCATGAGCTCATCCTCGGTGTAGCCGTATCCTGCGAGGGCGCCTGCGTACTCCTCGTAGATTTCTCTAAGCCACTCCTCCTCCCGCCCTGTCATGTAAACGGGTGGCAAAAGCTTGCCCTGCGCAATGAGCAGCAGCTCGTTGGAGCCGTAGTAAATATCGGTGCTTAAGGTCATGCCGTCCTCTTTGATCCAGCCCAGCACATCCTTGGCGGTGTCGGAGTCTTCTATAAAAAATTCATCGCGCAGGGCATTCTCCACAACCATTTTAGAAAGCCCCCCCGCGCCGCCCAGGGTTTCATCGCTCAGGTCGTAGTAAAAAGACCGGTAGGCCCCAAAGGCGTATACCCTTCGGCGCTCGGCGGCGGTCTCGGGCGGCCACCTCCCCCATTCGCCGTCGTCTGGCTCCGAAAGCTCCGCCTCGGCGTGAACAAAAAAGTCGGGCATTCCCCTGACCGGAGTCTCGAGCGGCTCTGTAAGCGCGGAAAATCGCCGGCACCCGCCCAGCAATAAAAGGCCGACCAGCAGTATGGCGATTATTCTTGCCTTCATTGTAGCAGCCTCCCCCGTACAGTTGTAAGCTTTTAGCCGTTATCCCGCCGGCGTATGCAGACTACGGCCGCGGTATTCATAATAACCGAGCCTATAACCAGCATCGCCGCCAGAACAGTTCCTATAGTGAGGGCCACCGCAATGCCCGCTATAAGCATAGCGACGCCCACCGCAAGAAACCACTTTCCGGTCGCCCGAATCATACGTTCCTTCAAATCGCGTACCTCCCTGGAAAATCGCCGCCCCGTTCACCCGGGGGCGCGTTAACCAGTATACCACCTGAGTATGCGTCCGCACAAGCTGGAAATTCCGACAAAATCCGTTATCCGGCAGGTTATGCCGGCCGGGGTTAGGTGAAATGTTTACAATTTATGCCTTGACTGTATTAGCCGCCGGAGTACAATAATAAGGTTGATATTTTACGCTTGGGGAGGGACGCGTCGTGATAAAGCGCCTTGCGGGATGTGTGCGGGAGTATAAGCGGGTCGCTCTTTTGTCGCCCGCCTTGATAATAGTCGAAGTTATTATGGACGTCTTGCTGCCGCGGTTTATGGCCAGGATAGTTGACGACGGCATAGGCGCCGCCAGCATGGGGGGAATCGCAAAATACGGGGCGCTGCTCTTCTTTTGCGCCCTCGCTTCCCTTGTCACCGGGGTTTACTCGGCAAGATACGCCTCGGTCGCCTCGGCCGGCTTTGCCAAAAACCTACGCCGTGATATGTACTATAAGACGCAGGACTTCGCCTTTTCCAACCTGGACCGGTTTTCCTCGTCCGGGCTGGTCACCCGCCTCACGACCGACGTCACCAACGTGCAAAACGCCTTTATGATGATACTGCGCATCACGGTGCGGGCCCCCTTTATGCTTATATCCGCCCTGATTATGGCTTTTTCCATACACAAAAGCCTCTCGCTGGTTTTTCTTGGGGCGGCGCCCCTGCTTATAGCCGGGCTCGCCCTGATGATGACCCGCGCCTACCCGGTTTTCCAGAAGGTCTTTAAGACCTACGACAGGCTCAACCGCGTGGTTCAGGAAAACCTGCGGGGGATAAGAATAGTTAAAAACTATGTGCGCGAAGATTACGAGATAAAAAAGTTCAACGACGTCTCGGGCGAAATTTACGACCGGTTCTCGCAGGCCGAAAAGATTCTCTTTTTTAACGCGCCCCTCATGCAGTTTTGCCTTTACGGCTGCACCCTTTTGCTCAGCTGGCTGGGGGCTCGGTTTATTGTGGCGGAAAACCTCACCACCGGCGAGCTTATGAGCCTTCTCTCCTACGCCTTTCAGATTCTTATGAGTCTTATGATGATCTCGATGGTCTTTGTAATGCTGACCATCTCAAGGGCCTCCGCCCAGCGGATAAGCGAGGTGCTCGCCGAGGAAAGCGACCTTAAGAACGCCGACAGCCCCGTATCCCATATCGCCGACGGCTCGGTAAGCTTCGAAAACGTGGGCTTCAGCTACGCCGGAGACGAGGGCAAGCTTGCCCTGCGCAACGTTAGCCTGGATATAAAATCCGGCCAGGTTATCGGCATTATCGGCGGTACCGGGTCCTCGAAATCTACCCTTGTGCAGCTCATCCCCCGCCTTTACGACGTGACGTCGGGCGTCGTTAAGGTCGGCGGGGTCGACGTTCGCGATTGCGAGCTTCGCTCTTTGCGCGACGCCGTCGCCATGGTGCTGCAAAAAAACGAGCTGTTTTCGGGCACCATAAAGGATAACCTGCGCTGGGGCGATAAAAACGCAACCGACCAGGAGCTTGTCAGAGCATGCGAGCTTGCGCAGGCCGACAGCTTTATACGGGAATTGCCAGACGGCTACGACACCGTAATAGATCAGGGCGGCACAAACGTCTCGGGCGGGCAGAAGCAGCGGCTATGCATAGCGAGAGCGCTGCTGAAAAAGCCTAAGATTCTGATACTGGACGACTCAACCAGCGCGGTCGACACCAAAACCGACTCCCTTATTCGCAGCGCCTTCGCAGAAATTATACCGGACACCACTAAAATCATCATAGCCCAGCGGGTAGCCTCGGTGGAAAACGCCGACATGATAATAGTTCTTGACGACGGCGCGGTAAACGATACCGGCACCCACCTGGAGCTCATGGCGCGAAACGACATATACCGTGAGATCTATACCTCGCAAACGAAGGGGGGCGGCGAAGGTGGCGCGGCGTGACGATTCTGTAACCAGCGCAAACGGCGCGGATATTCAAAAGGGCCCGGGGGTAAGGCCCGGACCCGTCATGGGGCCCGGCCGCCACGGCGCAGGCTTTGGGGGTAAGGGCCCTAAGCCCCGAAACATGGGCAAAACCTTAAAGCGGCTTCTTTCCTACATGAGAAAATATCGGTCGCGAATGATTGTGGTGGTTTTAGGCGTTCTCCTTAGCTCGGCTACCGCCGTGGCCGGCTCTCTCTTTTTAGAGGTGTTGATAGACGACTACATTACTCCCCTTGCCGGCGCCGTGAATCCCGATTTTTCGGGGCTTTTGCGCGCGGTTTTCACCATGGCGGGCATATATATTCTGGGAATCACCGCCTCCGCCGTCTACGGCCGCATCATGATAACCGTCTGCCAGGGGACCCTTAAAAGCATAAGGGACGATCTCTTTGAAAAGATGCAGCGCCTGCCGGTAAAATACTTTGACACTCACACCCACGGCGACATGATGAGCCGCTTTACCAACGATACCGACACCCTGCGCCAGCTGATATCCCAGTCTGTTCCGCAGCTTATCAATTCGGCGGCCACCGTGCTTTTAGTGGTTTTGGCCATGCTCTTTACAAGCCTTCACCTAACGGCGCTTATAATAGTAATGGTCTTTATTTCCATGCGGGTGGCCGGGGGAATAGGCTCTAGGAGCGCCGCGCATTTTAAGAGCCAGCAAAAATCCTTAGGCGAAATAAACGGCTTTATAGAAGAAATGACCCACGGCCAAAGGGTCGTAAAGGTCTTCTGCTACGAGGATGAGGCTAAGGAGCGCTTCGACCGGCTGAATGAGCGGCTGCGGGAGGACGCGACCAAGGCGAATACCCTTGCCAGCGTCATGATGCCCCTTATGCTCAATATGAGCAACGTACAGTATGTCCTGGTAGCCTTTGTGGGCGGCGCTATGGCGGTGAGCGGAATGGGCGGGCTCACCCTGGGTACGATCGCGAGCTTTTTGCAGCTGACCCGCACCTTTTCGATGCCGGTAAACCAGGTGGCGCAGCAGTTTAACTCGGTAGTTATGGCGCTTGCGGGCGCCGAGCGGATTTTCGAGCTGATGGACGAGCCGCCCGAGGCCGACGAGGGCTACGTAACCCTGGTGAACGCCAGATACTCAGAGGACGGCGAGTCTCTGGCCGAGGCCGGGGAGCGCACCGGAATGTGGGCGTGGCGGCACCCCCATCAGGACGGCTCTGTTACCTATACGAGGCTCGCGGGGGACGTTCGCTTTTTTGACGTCGACTTTGGCTACGACCAGGAAAAGCTTGTCCTTCACGATATCTCCCTCTTCGCAAGACCCGGCCAGAAGGTCGCGTTTGTGGGGGCCACGGGAGCGGGTAAAACCACCATCACCAACCTGATCAACCGCTTTTACGACCTGGCCGACGGCA
>JAITVF010000141.1 GCA_031285945.1 Oscillospiraceae bacterium | reverse complement strand
ATAAAATGCTTTTATAATATTACTCTATTGCTTTCCCCGCCTCTGGCGGGGAAAGCAATAGAAAGAAGTAATTTAAATGCGGAGTAGTATCAGTTTTCTTATGGCGTTGCATACTATCTGCTAATTGTTTGAGGCCGGGGAGCGGGGCCGCGCCCCGCTATCTGCCTGAGGGCGCCATATCCGCCGGCCGGGCCTGTGTTTGCGTTATCTTGAGGCAAGCACCGCCCGGTTTATTTCTACAGCTTTAGAGTCCGGCTTGCAGAGGGCGGCCTGCTCGTTGTATCTTTTAGCGCTTTCAAAATCGCCCAGCTCATAGCAGCATACGCAGGCCTCTACATTCGGAATATACCCCCAGTAGTCCCACAGAATAAACCCCGCCGATTCCGGCTCCCCCAGCTTTGTGGCAAGGTCGAACCACTTAAGCGCGACCCCTGGCTGCCCAGCGCGCTTGTAGTAGTAGCCGGTCTCGGTGCAGATTTCCGCGCGAGGGGAATCGTAGAGGAAGCTTTTTGTGAGTATCGGCAATATCTTGTCATGATCGCCCAGGGAGTTGTAGCAGATAGAGAGGTTGTAGCAGGTGGCTATGTTATCCTCCACCCAGCCCTTGCCCGAATTCAAAAACCTTTCAAAGTAGTAAACGGCCTTTGCCCACATGGCGTGGTCCTTGAGCTCCCGGGCAAAATAATACTGCTGGCGTGGGGTAAGCTCTTTGCCGCTTTCCTCAAGCGCCTGATAGATATTAAGGTTGCGGTTTTGGTCGCCCTCCTTGTGGTTCTTTTTGTGGTGTATTTCAATATCCGTATAAAGGCTGTTTAAGGCAAGCGGAATGTGCTCGTGGATAGGGTCTAGCCAGGTAAAGCCCTTTTCGCGCTTCATCATACGCTCTCTGGTGGTTTTAAGTATGGGGTTGCCCTGCTCGTCAAAGTGGGTGAAATATTTCATGGCCACCATGTCATAAGCGTTGGGATCAAGGGCTTTCTTGAGCCCGATAAGCTTCTCGAGCTCCTTTTCGGGGACTACGTCGTCGGCGTCCAGCCACATCTGATAATCCATAGTCGCCTTTGAAAAGGCCTCGTTCCTGGCGGCGGAAAAATCGTTTACCCACACAAAATCGTAGACCTTGTCGGTGTACTTTCTCGCTATGGCCTTTGTGCCGTCTACCGAGCCGGTATCGACTATGATGATTTCATCCACCGCTTTTTTTACGCTGTCAAGGCACCGCCCAAGAACCTCCTCCTCGTCCCTTACAATCATGCACAAGCTTATTGTAATCATAAAACAGCCTCCCACCCTATAAATAATCCAGTATATTAAAACTCCCCCGCGGTTGTGCCTTCGCACAGCCGCGGGGGAGTAGTATTATGCTTGAAAGAATTAATTACCGGCCGCATTTTCAAAAATTGAAATTTATATCGGCATCCTCTATTTTATCTACGCTGCCGATACCCGCAATGTTTTTGTTAACCTCGGGGTCGCCGTTGTAGCGTACGGTTCCGCCGCCCGAGATTGTAACGTCCAGCTCCTCGGAGCAGGATATCGTAGCCTCGCCCGTTCCGCTTAAATTGATTTCGGCCCTCTTGGTTTTCAGCTCCAGAGCCCTGATCTCGCAAAACCCCGACCCAAATGACGAAAAGCTGTCGGCCCGTCCTGAAAAATCAAGCTCCGTCGCTCCCGAGGTATTTATCTCCAGCGAGTTTACGTCCAGTATCATATCCGCTTCCGACGCGCCTGAAAGCTCCATGTAAAGCGAGTCGGCGCTCAGGGCGTCACTGCCTTCCATCTCAACGCCGCCCAGGAGAACAATGCTATCCAGTGTTGGGGCGGTAACGTAAACGACCGCCTCTTCGCCGGGGCTGTTAAAGGTAAACATCTTTTCAGATTCCACCCGCAGAACGCCGTCTCTCACAGTGACCTCTACATACTCCATAAGATTTTCGTGCAGCTTCATTTCAACGGCGCATTCCCCGGCACTGTACCGTACCTTTACCGAGGCCATGATTTCTATCCCGGTAAAATCCTCGGCGGGGAACTCAGCCGTAATTACCTCGCCCTCTCCCCTTACAATACCGGCGGCGCCCACCCCACCGTAGACTACCGATACGCAACCGGCAAGGATGGCGGAGGCAAGGCCCAGCGTAACAAAAAGCGCAAGACAGCGCACAGCTGTTTTCATAAATTGATCTTCCTTTCTATGCACTTCGCCGTCAGGATAAATAGGACGGCCGCCTGCGCCAGGGTGATTGCCACAGAAACAGCCGTACCGGCGCTAAAGCCCACGGGCAGCCAGATACTTACAAAGAGCCCGAAGCGCTGAGTAGCCGCAAATGGGATAAGAAGCAGGTTGGCAAAGCTCATCGCATACAACAAAAGGCATGTCGCGGCCACCGAAAGCCACCCTTTTCCCCGCATTGTGTGGAAGACGCTCGCCCTGAGCGCTTCGCTAAAAAAGATCGCGAGTATGAGCAAAAGATATCCGGCCGCGAAAACAACGGCCGCAAAGCCGGCATACGGGACCATGCGAGGGAATATATTGCGCGCTCCGGCAAGGAGCAGCCCCTGTATTACCACGCCGGTAATCGCCGCGACATAGCTTACGGTATCGCAGAGCACGATGGAAATCACCCGGCCCGCGAGAAGCTTCCACCCGGGAACCGGCGCCAGCATCAGGGAATAGCCGTTTGGCGCCCTGAATATGTCGCGCACCGTGGCTACGTCCGATATAACGCTTACAACAATCAGCGCCACGAGGCTGAGCCCGGAGAGAACGACTCCCACGATCTGAACGGCGGGGTGGCGGGCCCCCATCTGCCATGCCAGAAAAAATCCCAGATTGACGACAAGGGTTATCAGAATTCCGGTAAGCCGCCGGGAAAAATTGTTTCGCAGCGAGTATTTTATTTGGGTCATCATCTTGAAAACACCTCCAGATAGACCTGCTCGGCGGTTTTGCCCGATTCCTCGCGGATATTCTCGCAGTCTCCGTAGTAAACGATTTTGCCCCGGTTCAAAAGATAAAAGCTGTCGAAAACCGTTTCAACGTCCTTAACAAGATGGGTGGAGATAAGAATTGCCGAGTTGGAAAGATCAACGGCAAGTATCGATTCGAGAAGCTTGCTCTTTCCCACCGGATCTATCCCGCCCAGGGGCTCGTCGAGCAGGTAAACCGAGGTTTCGCGGGAGAAGGTCAGCATAAGCGCGACCCGCTCCTGCATACCCTTGCTGAGGCTTCTTATCTTCATGTCCGGCTCAAGGTCCAGCATGGACATCATATCCCGGCACCGGCCGTGCAAATAATCGGGGAAAATATCCCTCCAGTATTCCATGGCGTCCCTCACCCTCATCCAGGAGGGCAGCCGCAAAACGTCGGGCAGCAGGGATACCGTCTTCTTGGACTCCACTCCCCTTTTAGCGCCGCCGGGATAGATTATCTCGCCCCCATCGGGCTGCAAAAGCCCTGCCAGACATTTAAAAAGAGTAGTTTTTCCCGAGCCGTTGGGGCCCAAAAGGCCGATGATCCTTCCCGGATCTATATTCATATCCACACCGTCAAGCGCGT
Organism: Oscillospiraceae bacterium; assembly: GCA_031285945.1. Lineage (GTDB taxonomy): Bacteria > Bacillota > Clostridia > Oscillospirales > Ruminococcaceae > WRAV01. Next base: position 5,008 of record JAITVF010000141.1, on the reverse strand, counting down.
TAACGCCACCAAGGTATCGCTTTTTAAGACCTTGCACCGTCATCAGCGACATTGTCAGTCCCTTCCTTCATCTGAATTTCCAGAGCCGATACTATTTCATCCCGCGAAAAGCCAAGCGACGTCATCTCCTGTAAAAAGCGCGAAACCGAATCGCGAACCATGCCGCTCTTAACCCTGTCGATCATATGCGTATCCTCCATAACAAAATACCCCGTTCCTCTTTGCGAAAAGATTATGCTGTTCCGCTCAAGCTCCTGATAGGCTCGCTGGACCGTATTGGTATTGACCCTGAGCGCCAGAGACATATCCCTGATCGAAGGGATCCTCTCCCCCGGCGCTACCTTTCCCCGCACCAGGGAGCGGGAAAGCTCGTTGACAATCTGCCGGTAGATGGGGAATCTCTCGTCAAAGCCCATCCGCCATTCCTCCAAAGGGAGCATATTTGCACCTCCATAGCAGTGTACCATTACTCTATTACACTATCACACGGCTACTCTATTGTCAAGCACTTTTTTAAAATATAATTGCGTATTTTTTACGGTTTAACCCATTTTTGCCCTTACGCATATAATAAAAAAGGGGGTGAAAGCCAAATGCCGCATATTAACGCAACAAAAAAGTATCCCTTTACCAAGATGGAAGGGGCGGGAAACGACTATATATATTTTAACTGCTTTGATACTAATATCCCCGACCCAGAAAAATTCGCGCGGATTCTTTCGCACCGGCGCTTCGGTATAGGCGGGGACGGCGTAGTGCTCATTTGCCCTTCTAAAACAGCCGACGCGGGAATGCGCATGTTCAACCAGGACGGCAGCGAGGGCCTGATGTGCGGGAACGCTATACGCTGCGTGGGAAAATATCTCTACGATAACGGCATCGTCCGGCGCGAGACCGTCACCGTCTCCACGCCCTCCGGCATAAAGGCTCTGACCCTCTTCCCTAAAAACGGCGAGATCGAGCGGGTAACGGTGGATATGGGAAGTCCGGAGCTCACGCCCACAAAAATTCCGGTAAAGCTTGGCGGCGACAGTGTGGCGGGCAGAACCGTTCCCATTGCCGGGGGGCTGTGGAAAATTACCTGCGTAAGCATGGGAAACCCTCACTGCGTCGTCTTCTGCGAGGATCCCGACGGCCTTGATCTTGAAATGCTGGGGCCGCTGTTTGAGCACGACCCCCTATTCCCCGAACGGGTAAACACCGAATTTGTGCGGGTAATAAGCGAAAACTCGCTGCAAATGCGGGTGTGGGAGCGGGGCAGCGGCGAAACCTGGGCCTGCGGCACAGGTGCCTGCGCCGCCGCCGTAGCCGCTGTCGAAAACGGCCTCTGCAAAAAAGGCGCGGAGATAACCATCCACCTGCGGGGCGGGGAGCTCACCGTGCGCTATACAGATAACGGCGTGTTCATGACCGGCCCCGCCCGCAGGGTATTCGACGGAGTGGTTGAAATTTAGTTTTTTATAGTCGATCACTATATAGCGCAACACGGCTTATCCCCCGTAAAATACGGGGGATAAGCCGTTGTAATTTCTGGTCGGTCAAACCACTAGCCGAGATACGCCTTCCTTACGGCCTCGTCGCTCAAGAGAGCCTTGCCGGCGCCCTTCATGGTCAGTCGTCCGGTCTCCAAAACATAGCCTGTATCGGCGATCTGAAGGGCCATGTTGGCGTTCTGCTCAATGAGCAGGATCGTCACGCCCTGGCGGTTGATCTCCTTTATAATCTCAAATATACCCTTTACGATAAGGGGCGCGAGACCCAGCGAGGGCTCATCCATCATCATAAGCTTTGGTCTGCTCATAAGGGCGCGGCCGACGGCCAGCATCTGCTGCTCGCCGCCCGAAAGGGTGCCCGCCGCCTGCCAGGAGCGCTCCTTAAGGCGGGGAAACAGCTCGTAAACCCAGTTTATGTCCTTATCAAGATTGTCCTTGCGCAGATATGCGCCGATCTTAAGGTTTTCGAAAACGGTAAGATCCGGGAAGACGCGCCTGCCCTCCGGCACCAGGGTGATGCCCTTGCTCACAATGCTGTTGGGAGAGTTTGCCGTTATGTCCTCGCCCTTAAAGGCAATGCTGCCCGAGGCCGGCTTAACCAGCCCCGCTACAGAGCGCAGCGTCGTTGATTTTCCGGCGCCGTTGGCCCCTATCAGGGTAACTATCTCACCCTCGGGAACCTCTATGCTGATTCCCTTGACGGCCTCGATTCCGCCGTAGTTGACCCGCAAATCGTCAATCCTCAGCATCGTCAGCCACCCCCAAATACGCGTCGATAACCCGCTGGTCGCTCTGGACCTCGGCGGGCGTGCCCTGCGAAATAAGCCTGCCGAAATCGAGCACATAGATTCTGTCGGATATCTGCATTACCAGATCCATATGATGCTCGATCATAAATATGGTCAGTTTGTAGTGCTCGCGGATCTGGCGGATAAAATCGGTTAGCTCCTGAGTCTCCTGCGGGTTCATGCCCGCGGCGGGCTCGTCGAGAAGAAGCATAGAGGGCCCGGTGGCAAGGGCGCGGGCGATCTCGAGCCGGCGCTGCAGACCGTAGGGCAGGCTCGAGGAGGTGGCGTCCCTTAGGTGAGCCAGATTCTGCTCCTCGAGAAGGGCCATGGCCTCGTCCCGCATACGCTTTTCTTCCTTCGCGTTAAAACGGAAGGTCGCCGAAAAAACGTTTTGCTTGGCCCGCATATGCTTGGCGATAAGTACGTTTTCAAAAACGGTAAGCGCGCCAAAGAGGCGTATGTTCTGGAATGTTCTGGCAATGCCTCTTTGGGTGATTTTATCGGGGGTATGGCTCACTACGGCTGTGTATTTGCCCTGGTTCTCGCCCTTGTAGAGCGCCTTCATCTTTGCCTGGGGATGGTTCTCGACAATCACCTCGCCGTTGAGGCTTACCCGGCCGTTGGTAGGCTCATAAACTCCGGTAACGCAGTTAAAGGCGGTGGTTTTTCCCGCGCCGTTGGGACCTATAAGGGCCACGATCTCCCCCCTGTTTACCTCCAGGGAAAGGTTGTTGACGGCTACGACCCCGCCGAACTGCATGGTAACGTCTTCGAGCCTAAGCACATTCTCAGCCATTGCTCTCACCCGCCTTTTGTTTGCCGCCAAGCTTCGCCCTTATGCGGCGTACGAGATCGGGCAGCTCCTTATCCCCCATAATTCCCTTGCGGAAGAAGAGGACTACCGCCATGATAACGACCGAGAACACAACCAGCCTAAAACCGTTGCGGAAGACATTGGGCGCCTGAATACCCATGAACACGCCTGAATCGAGGCCGCGCAGCCACCACTCTGAGGCGGCGATAAAGAGCATGGCGCCGATGCAGCTGCCCGAGATGGAGCCGATGCCGCCCAAGACCACGATAAGTAAAAGCTCGTAGGTCATGGCGGCCTTAAAGTTGTTGGCCTGAACCGTACCCGCAAACATGGCGAGCATAGCGCCGCCTACCCCCGCAAAGAACGAGCTTATGCAAAACGAGAGCTGCTTGTGCTTGTAAAGGCTTATACCCATGGCCTCGGCTGCGATCTCATCCTCCCGTATGGCCTTGAAGGCCCTGCCGTAGGAGGAGTTGACCAGCATGATAATAACGCCGATGCAGACCGCCGCCATAAGCATAGGCACAAAGGTGGTAAGGCTAAGGGTAAAATCCCCCAGCCTGAGCTGGAAGCTGTTGAGGCGGATATAGCTCTTAAGGGGGTTTGAGCCGTTGGTTACCGGACCAAGACGCCCCCACTGGAAGATCGCGCGGATAATCTCGGCAAAGCCCAGGGTTGCTATGGCCAGGTAGTCGCTCTTAAGGCGAAGGACCGGCAGTCCGATCAAAAACGCGACGCCAGCCGCTACAAGCCCCGCCAGAATCACGGCGATTATCCAGCCTAGGATAAACCCCAGCCCGCCAATGGCGTTCCCGAAAACCTCTGGAAAGGAGAAGTTTACCACGCAGTCGTAGTATCTGTAAACCGTCGCGCGGTCGGCCGCCGGAATGGTAAATATGGCGTAGGCATAGGCGCCCAACAGCATAAAGCCTGCCTGTCCCAGCGAAAACAGCCCGGTAAAGCCGTTAAGCAGGTTCATAGATACCGCGACAAGCGCGTAAACGGAGCCTTTTTTAAGGACCGTAAGCAGCATCGCCGCCGGGTCGGTGGGCTTGATGACCTGCTCTAGCAGGATAACAAGCGCGAATACCGCCGCCAGAACTATGGTCGCCGTCATGCTCTGCTTGCTCTTCTGTTTCATATATCCCACCCCCTAAACCTTATCGGTGGCCTTTTCGCCGAAGAGACCGGTCGGCTTAAGGACCAGAATTATGATAAGAAGCACAAAGGTAAAAGCGTCTGAAAAAGTGGCGAGCTCAAGCGGAGAGCTCAGCGCGCCCGATTGTACAAGTATAGTATCCAGACCCTTGATAAGGCTCTCGCAGACGCCTATGACAAACCCGCCTAAAACCGCGCCGGGGATCGACCCTATACCGCCGAAGACGGCGGCTACAAAGGCTTTTAGCCCGGGCATGGCTCCGGCCGTGGGAATTACGCCGGGGTAGTTGGAAAAGTATAGCATGGACCCGATCGCCGCCAAAAATGACCCGATAACAAATGTCACCGATATTACCGAGTTGATCTTTATCCCCATAAGCTGGCTGGTTTCAAAGTCCTTGGCGACGCCGCGCATGGCCAGGCCGATCTTTGTGTGGTTTATGAGCATGACCAGAGCAAAAACCAGCACTATGGTAAGTACGGGCGTTATCAGCGTAACGCGCTTGGTGGTAGCCCCCATAACGGTAATGGAATCTGAAACCCACGGGATGGTGGGGTAGTTTTTGTTTAATCCACCGGTAATATAGAGGGCAAGGTTTTGCAGCAGGTAGCTTACGCCGATGGCCGAGATCATAACCGACATTCTGGGCGAGTTGCGCAGGGGCTTGTAAGCCGCCCGCTCAATCACAAAGCCCAGGCCCACCGTAAGCGCTACGACCAGTGGCGCGGACAGATATAGCGGCATAGCGGCGGAC
>JAITVF010000031.1 GCA_031285945.1 Oscillospiraceae bacterium | reverse complement strand
AAAGCGCGCATGGCTTTGAGGCGGGGGATATGGTGGCCCTTATGGATAAAGGCGCTCCCGTGGCCCACAATCGCATCGTTAAGATTATGGATAACACCGTTGTGCTGGAAAATGATTTTGAGCAGGATCCCGTCGATACCAATCTTGTTCCCAGGCTTGTGCTGGCAAGCTGCGAGGTCAGCTTTGAAATCAGCTGCGACGACATTACCGAGCGCTTTGAGAACGTTTCGTTTAACTCCGAGAGCGCGTCCTTCATCGAGAACTTTCTTTCAAGATCCGACCTGATACGGGTACAGTATAACCCTATCGACGGAGTATTTCCGCCCATGCTGGCCCTGTCCGGCAACGAGAATTCGGCCAGGGACGTTTTCTCCCTTTCGGGCGGCAGCGACGGGAGCTGCAAAAATGCGGACGACTCGGTATATATCGGCGGAGGCGACGCTCCTGGCAAGCGCTGCGGGCTGGACGCTTTTTTGGAGATTACCAACGTGAGCATTATGGCCGTTCCCGGAATAACCTCACCTGCGGTGCAGCTGGCTCTTGTGGCCCAGTGCCAGAATCTCGCGTCCCGCTTTGCCATACTCGATATGCCGCTTGAGATGAGCAAGCCGCAGGATCTGCTGGCTCACCGGGAGATTGTCGACAGCGACTACGCCGCTATGTATCATCCGTGGGTTCAGATCTACGATTCCGGCGCCAAAAAGAACGCCTTTATCCCGCCCAGCGGGGCCGTAGCGGGAGTCTTTGCCAGAAGCGACACTACCCGCGGCGTGCACAAGGCCCCCGCCAACGAGGTGGTGGCGAACGCGCTTGGCCTTTCCTGCCTGTACAACAAGGGGGAACAGGATCTTCTCAACCCGGCCGGCGTCAATCTTATCCGCGCGCTGCCCGGTCAGGGCATCCGGATTTGGGGCGGCAGAACCTGCTCGAGCAACGGGCTCTGGAAATACGTAAACGTGCGCCGCCTATTTATTTTCCTGGAGGAAACAATCAAATCCCAAACCAATTGGGCAGTATTCGAGCCCAACGACGAGGTGCTGTGGATGCGGGTACAGCTGACAATTTCCGCATTCCTGCGCGATATGTACCGGGCGGGCGCCCTTGTGGGCGCAACCGAGTCGGAGGCGTTCTTTGTCAACGTAGGAAGAGACACAATGTCGCAGCAGGATATCCTGGCGGGACGTCTCATCTGCGTAATCGGCGTGGCTCCCAGCCGCCCGGCGGAATTCGTGATCTTCCGCATCACCCAGAATACCAAGGAATAACCGGGGAGAGATAAATCCCGCCAATCATTTTGAAAGGATGAATCGAAACTATGGCTATCAACATTTATCCGATGAAGAAACACAATTACCGGGTCACTATAGAAGGGATCGACGTCGCGGGGTTTTCAGAGGTGAGCGGCTTCGACGCCAGCGTCGACGTAATAGAATACCGCGAGGGCACCGAGTCTATAAACTCCCCGCGCAAGCTGCCGGGGCTCACTAAATACGGCAATGTTACCCTTAAGTGGGGGCTTATCGAAAGCCTTGACTTTTACGAGTGGGTCGCGGGGATCTCAAGCGGCGACAAGGCCGCCGCCGAGGAGCGCGTGAGGGACGTAACAATAACCCTGCTCAACGACCGCGAAGGCGATACCGCCAACTGGACCCTGGTCAACGCGTGGCCCTGTAAATACACCGCCCCCGATCTCAACGCCAGCGCCAGCGAGATCGCCTTTGAAAGCGTTGAGCTCGCCTTTGAGGAAATGAGAAGGAACCAGTAAAATAAGCCTGTTCACAGGAGGTGCGCAATGAGCGGCGAATTTATGTCGGAGTTTCCGTTTACCTTGCCAAAGGGCTATGTCGACGGGCAGGGGACCGTACACAGGGAAGGAGTCATGCGCCTTGCGACCGCGGCGGACGAGATACTTCCCCTGAGGGATCCGAGGGTAGTCCAGAACCCCGGCTACCTTACCGTGATACTACTCTCCCGCGTAATAACTAAGCTGGGCGACATAACCAGGATGGACAACAAAATCGTAGAGAAGCTCTACTCGTCCGACCTTGCCTTTTTGCAAAACATGTACGCTACGATCAACTCCGTCGAGCCGATCGTTAACAACTGCGTCTGCCCCGAGTGCGGGCACGCTTTTGACGAGCCCGTAAATTTTACGACAGCGGAGTAACCGTTTATCCCGAGGATGAGCTTTACCGTGAGATGTCCTTTATTTCTTACTATTATCACTGGGATTACAACACGGTTATGACGCTGGACCATAAAACAAGGCGCAGGTTCTGCGCCGAAATCTCATCCATCCACCGCGAAGTAAGCGGAGAACCCAAAAACATATTCGAGGTGTAAGGGTATGCCTTTACCTATCTTCTCATGGCAAAGCTCAAAGCCGCTGCTGTCGCACAATTTTGTCGCCTTCATCGGCCCCATGCCCATTCCGTTTAACAAAATCAGCAGCCTCGAGGTTTCGATAGAAACCGAAGCTCTGGCCGAGGGGGGGCAGAACGGCTATGTGCACTCGCTGTCAAAGCCCTCCGAGACTGAAAAGACGCTGATAATGGAACGCGGCGCGGATTCCGGGCTGGCTGGCTCGGCTCTGACGGGGGCGGCGTCCATGGCGTTGCGCACGGGATCAATTTTCGAGCTGATTATCATTTGCGTGCTCGATAATTGGGGCTTGCCCAAAAAGCTGTACGCGGTCAGGCACGCCGTATTAAAAAAGCGCCGCTTTTCCGATCTGGACGCTATGAGCGGCGAGGTGTTTTTCGAAAGCCTTGAGTTCGCGTACCGTGAGCTGACCGAGGTTCCGGGCGTTGCCGCCATGTTCGCGGGGCTCGAAGAGGTAAAGGCGAGGCTTCCCGAGCCGCGGGTAGATAAGCCGCCCATTAGAATGTACCCGATGCCCATAAGGCTTCCAAAGCCGTTTCTCTCGCCCAAAATGGAAGAGCATCCGGATTTTGTTCCCGTGCTTGAGCCGCCGCCGCCTAAAATGAAAACGCATCCCGGCTTTGAGGGGGCTAAGCCCAAGGAATAGGCCCGTATACTCATAGGGACCGCCATAAAATTGACCTTTCGTGAAAGGAGGCAGGGAAAGCATGCCGATGCCGGTACGCCACACAGACTTCGCGCTTGGTATTATCTTACGCTATACCCGCGTCGCGTCGGCGGAGTTTCCCGAGGCCGACCTGTTTTTCGCTAGCGGTCACGAAGAGCCTTTGGAGCAGGGCCCTCTCTGGCAAAGCGTTCAAAACCTGTATTTGATCAACCGCGCGCTGACAGAAAACAAAATTTTCAATTTTCGCCTACAGCTTTCCTTCCTCGGCGCTCTGCTGGGCAAAACGGTGGGAGAAACCGGCCTGATAACCGCCCGCCGTCTTGCCATGGCGGAAAAGCTAATTCTAAACGCCGCGCGAACTACGCCAGCGTCACAGACTGCGCCGCCGCCGATTTATCGCTTTATGCCTTTTCTGGGAAGCGTTGAATCAGAGCGTGCCGGACGGCGTAAGCTCGCTGAGCTCGATCTGCGTATGCCGCTCAAAGCCGGCGAGGGCGGCGGCGGGCCCAAACAGAATAAGCCTGCCGCAAACGCAGCCTATACTCCGACCAGGCACGAAGCCTACGGCCACGGATCGTTGCCAAGGCAAAGCGACCGGCCGGACGGCGCAAAGCGAGCGGATGCAAAAATCAATCGGCTGGCCGCTCAGGATATGCGTCCTGAGGGCGGCGCGGGGTTTAATCCCTTTTTGCCCGCGACCCTGTCGCTTTTGATCCCCGCTGCTCAGGCCGTGCAGGAGCGGGCGGGGGAATTGCGGCGGCCCGGGGCAGGCGAGAGGCTTGCAAAAGAGAGGGCGGTCTTGTCGCCCTTTGGGTTGGCGCTTCGCCTCAGGATAACGCCGGAGAAGAGCGCCGAAGGGGGAATTAGCCCGGGCGGTCGGCTGCGGAGCGCGCCTCTGACTCTGGCCCCCGGAATCCCCCGTTTGGCCGCAAACGGCGGTGTGGTGCCCCGGGCCGGTTCGCCGCCACCCCCCGCCCCAACAGTCCCGACTGGTTTCGGATCAGCAATGACCGCGTTACTTTCTCAGAGCGGTTACGCCGCCGGCATAAAGGCTCCGAGAGGCGCGGAGTTTGCGGCGGCAAGCAAAAGTATTGGCGGATATGCGGATTATACCGCTCCGCCCGCCTTCAGGCGATACCACCCGGGCATCTCAGACGTTTTATTTGCCCCTGACGCAGCGGCCATAAAGGGTGAGGCCAAAGCCGCGCGGCCGGATCACCCGGACGCCGTTGCGCGCCGGGAACGCTCGTTGCGCAACGATTATGAGGGCGGAGCCGTACCGCCGGCGAGTCCGCCTCTGGCTGGGCATTCCGAGAAGCGCGTGCCCAGAGCTGCGGGCAACGCCGCGGGCCCGGCGGGAGGCGAGGCCGCAATCTTATTGCAAAGCGCCGCTGCCGGAACTCCTTGGGCGCCGCGCCTTCCGGTGGGAGACGGCTTAGAGCATAATAAAGTTCCGGCAAGAGCGCTTCGATCCGGCGCACTCGAAATTGCGCGGCGCTACCAGCCCGTGGCGAGTGGCCCCCCGGCGGGTATGGCGGGACGGCAAAACCGGGCGATTCCGGCCTTTTATCCCGATTACGCGCCGCCTGAGGCGCAGGCGCCTTTACGGGGGATTCCCGCCGCGCCGCTGCGCTCAACCCCCTATACGCGTTATCAGGCTGACGGCGATTCCGGCCCAGGCTCACCGGGGGCTCAAATACCGCCGACTTTTGCGCGGGCTCAGGAATATCCAGGCGGTCACGGGCTTTCATACGCGGCGCCCGCCATTCCCGCCGCCGAGATAAAAATGGCCGATAAGGCAGATATTCCAGGGGCGTCTATCCTTTACCGGACGGAACCGGAGCCGCGCGGGCCGCGTCAGGACGCGGCCGCTACCACCATCAACAAGGATATAGAATTTATAAAGAAAACTGTAAAGCAGACTAAGACCTCGGAGTCAAAAGAGTCAAACGAAAGAATAACGGCAAATATGGCTATCAACAAACCGGGCGCAGGCGGCTCGCACAAAGCGCCGGTAAATACCCCGCCCGATCTTGACAGGCAGGTAAACGCCATTGCAGACAAGGTATACGGGGTGCTGGAGCGCCGGCTCCGATCTGAACGAATGCGAAAGGGGTTTTTCTAAATGGCGCTTGAAGCTGTCTCAAAAATTATAGATCAGGTTAACCAGGTATATGCGCGCGGAAAGCTCGAAAAGGCTTGCCTCGTGCGGTTTAAAAGCAGGCAGGGCAATATTTTTGGCGATCCCGAGAGGTATCCGGTTCAGTTCAACCCTTCCGAGTACAGTATCCGGCGCGGCTATCAGCTGTCGGAAAAACGCCCGATAGGCGAAGACTTGAAGCCGATCGATCTTCAGACGGGAAGCGCCGAGTACTCGGTGCTGACAGTTAAGCTCTATTTTGACAGCTACACCGAGCTTGTTTCGGAGCAGGGGTTTGTTAACTATGTGGCCGGCCATGTCAAGAACAGCCTCGGGTCAGACCTGAGCAAGTCCCGGGCGGGTCCGGCGGTTCGCAAGGTGATGCCCGGCTTTGACATGGACGAGGACGTTTCCCCGATACCTGACAGCAAAGTGAATAAGCGACTGACCGAGATACTTAAGCTGATAAAATACAACAACGAGGATCACGAACCGCCTTATATCGGATTTGTGTGGGGCGAAAGCATAGCGTTTTTCGGCAAGCTTGTCCACTACGACGCCGACTATACGGTCTTTGACCGGGACGGCACGCCGGTGCGAGCAATCCTGGCTCTTACGATTATGGGTGAGGATAATGCCTTTGAAAGCGATTCAAAGCCGTTCGAGTCGCCCGACCGCACAAAGCAGCGCACCCTCCGCCACGGCGATCAGCTTTGGATGATGGCGCATGAGGAATACGGCAGCGTGGCGCACTGGAAAACCATAGCCCGGGCCAACAATCTTCTTAACCCGCGTATGCTGAAAAATGTTGTTAGGCTTAAGGTGCCTTCGATCCGTTAGATTTATAAAAGGGCAGGGGGGTGCGGGATGGATTTAATGAGCGGATCCACAAGCTATTTGGCGCTCAGGCAAAAATACCGGGATTTTGGCGCGCCGACCGTCCGCATTCATGTTGACGGAGTCGAGATCACTGAAAAAAAGAACGCACGGCTCTCGGAGGTAAGCGTAGATCTCACGGCGGAATACGCGGCGTCCGGGTGCGGTTTTGACATAGTATGCGAGTATGAGCCTGTTAATACGGCGTTTTCAACAAGAGGCGCGATGTCGTTTTTGCAGCTTGGCGCCAAGGTTGAGCTGGAGCTAGGATACATTGAAACGGTAACCGTTTTTAGCGGGCTGATAGTGGAAATCGAAGAGATGTTTGACGGAGAAAGCTCGCCTTATATCCACATTGAGTGCATGGACGCCAAATGCCTGCTTATGAAGCGGCAGCGGCTGGGCGTTTTTGGCGGGAAGGGCGTCGGCGATCTTATAGGCGAAATCATAGACACAAGGCCGTTCCGAGACTATATAGGCGGCAAAAAGATAGAGCCCGCCGTTGAGAAGCTCGAAATGCTCCCCGCAGCCGGCGAGGACGACTATCGCTTTACAGAGCGCCTCGCCCGCAGAACTGGGTACGAATTCTTTATAGCGCAGGGTACGGTCTACTTCAGAAAGCCGCCGGCGTCCTCATCCTCCATCATGACCATCGGCCCGGGCAAGGGGCTCATATCGCTTAAGCAGTCGCTGCGGGGGGTGGCTCTCTACAAAAAAACGCTGGTAGTGGGTATAAATCCGGCCGACGATCAAATCGTTAGGGGCGAGGCCGCGCTTTCAGGAAAATTTGGCGACGGCTCCTCCCCCTCACGTATGGTGGGAGACAGCGAAAAGGCGCTTTTCGACCATCGCGTTACAAGTGCCGAGCAGGCGCAGGGAAGAGCCAGGGCGCTGATGCAGTCGGCACAGGGCGAGTTCGGCAGGATGGAGTGCCGCTGCGTCGGTATTCCGGAGCTGGTTCCGGGGCGCAACGTAACGGTAGAGGGCATAAGCCCGGAGGCGGATAAGGCCTACTATATCCTGAGCGTGCGCCATACCATAGACGGGCGCGGCTTTTTTACCAACCTGGAAGCGAGGATACATTCGCTATGAGCATTACGGATTTGCTTTCTAAGGGAGAGACCTCGCTGCCGCAGGCCTCCGGCGGGTTCGTGCTGGGCAGGGTGGCGGAAAACGGCAACAAGGAATTTCCAGGCATGATAAAGGTGGCCTTCACCGCCTGGGCTCAGGGAGACAATATAACTAAATGGCTGCCTGTGCTCACCGCCTATGCCGGCAAGGAGCACGGCTGTTACCTGATACCCGAGGTAGACGACATCGTGCTTGTAGGCTTTATAGGCCCTATGATGGAGCAGCCCTTTGTGCTAGGCAGCTTTTTCCCCGCCGATTCGCCCTTTGTAGGGGAGAAGACGGAGGAAAACAACATTAACCGCGCCCTTAAAACCAAGGGCGGCGCAGTCCTCTGCGTCAGCGACGGGGACGGCGGCCGGACTGTTAGAGCCGAGACGCCCAAAGGGCTCAGCCTCACGGTTGACGATCAGGCCGAATCGATATCCCTCAGCGACAAGGACGGCAAAAATTTATTCACGCTGGACTGTAAGAACGGGGCGGCGGAGCTTACGGCGGCCCAGACCATCACCCTTAAGGCGGGGCAGTGCGAGATTAAGCTGGACGGCTCCGGCGGCGCCGTTACAATCAAGGGGGGGCAGCTCAGCCTTGAGGGCGGCCAGAGCGCGGGACTTAAAAGCAACGGTATGCTTAATCTTGAGGGCGGCACGGCCACCCTTGAGGGCAAGCAGACGGTTTCGCTCAAGGGAAACGCCATGTGCGAAATATCGGGCGGAATTGTCAAGATCAATTAGGGCTTGTTTGATAAATGTTCCAGTTCGTGCTTTTGCTAAAATTTTGACGGATTTTGTGTGAGGAGGACGCCGCTTGGCTGACGCCAAGCAAGGACGACGAACTCAAAAGCCGCAAAATTTGGCAAAATGACGAACATGGGTTATTTATCAAACAAGGCCTAGGGCTTGTTAAGAATATCACGCCAACATACACCGGGAGGAGTCGGAGATGGAGCTTGATAGCACGGCGGAATTTTTAGGCAGAGGCTGGAGCTTTCCGCCGCGGGTGGATCCGGCGACGGGAAGGTTTGCCGTCTGCTCGGGCGAGGAGGATATCCGGCAGTCTATCTGGATTATCCTCATGACCCGGTTGGGCGAGCGGCAGATGCTACCCAATTTTGGAAGCAGCTTGCATAATTATGTTTTCGAGCTGCCCGACGCGTCGTCTAT
>JAITVF010000072.1 GCA_031285945.1 Oscillospiraceae bacterium | reverse complement strand
CGTCGGATGCGGCAATGACCTGCGTCTTGGTTTTTGAAGTGGGCGTTACCACTATTCTTATGTTGTTGCCCCATTTTCCGGGGTTTTTAGCGCTGACGGAAACGGCGCTCATAACCGCGGAGGCCGACCTCGCGTCGGCCGGAGCGACCCGCATTACGTAGCACCGCGAGCCGCCGTTGGCGAAGAACTGCTCGACTGCGTAGGGCAGGAAACGGTTGGGGCCGCAGGCGCTCTCTGAAAGATATCCGCCAAAGGTGCGCCGGTAATCGGCAAAGCTGGTCAGGAAAACCGGGGTGCCGGCCACCGGGCCTTTTTCAGCCATGCCGACAAAGCCGGCGGTGCTGGTGCCTACCCCCTCCATTGATTGCATACCGGACTCGAATTCTTCCACATAGACGCCGGGTGACAAATATTCTGCCATTGTTGCGTTGGACCGCGCGTTGTCAGCTGATTCCGTTTCCAGGCTAAGCCGTGATATTTTAGCGTTTTTTGCCCAGAAACAGTATGACCGCGGCCTCTCCTCCTTTTGTTAAGTAGTATGTTATTTAGCTATAACGGTTTTGGTTTGCCCGGGGCTTATAACCTGGATTACGCCTCCCCAATTGCAGAGCAACCTGGAATTGCTTTCCAGCGCGGGAACACCTCCAATCATGCAGGATATGGACCCCGGGGCCCACGGAGCGGACGTGGCGGGGACACATGGCTGCGGCGTTAATACCCCCAGCGCGGCGGCGGTTGCCGCCGCGACGGCCGGATTTGAGAGGGAAACGCACATCGCAAAGGGCATGATGTTTGTCATGGGGATATTATCCATTACGGTGGCCGCCGGCATTGTTGCCATTACCCTCTTTGCAGGCAGCACCGCCATAGCGCCCGGAGCCGTCCCAAAGGAGCAGCTGAGCTGCGCGCCTGCGGCTACAGATAAACCCACTTGCCTTCCCCCCCATCGTAATACGCCGCGCCCGTAATCTTTCCGGCGCGCCCGGCCTCCACCGGGATATGATAACGGCCATCACAGCCGGTTCTTGAAAGATACGCCCGCAAAAGCGACCTCTCAGCACCTGTTTCGGCCGGTTCATCCAGATTCCTGTCCGCCAGGAATACTCCCGGCGCGGGCATTCCCTTTAACAGGAAGGTTTCAAAGGGTTTCCCCTTAAAGGCAAAACGCCTTCCGATCAGCCTTCCGGCCCTCTGCCCAAGAATTGTCAGCCTGTTTTTTTCCTCTCCGGGCTGAAGCCTTACCTCCTCTTTGGCAAAGGCAATCACCTCGGATCGTGGCGGGGCCTCGCCCTCTACCCACTCGCAGCCGGTAAAATTCCCCGGGTAGCGGCGCGTCAGCCGGACAGTCTCAACGGGGTTGCCCGGATCAAGACAGTTTTCAACTATGCGTCTGCGCAGCTTGAAATAGTGAGGGCGGCTGATTTCCAATTCAATATCCTTGCCGCCTAGCCCGCAAAAAACATAGAAACCCTCGCGCTTTCTTATGGGCGTAACAAGCCTGCCCCCATGCCTGAACAGCACGCTCGGGTCGGCTATGGGCGAGCCGTCGAACTCATCGCTGAGCAGCAGAGCAAAATCAACATTCTCCACACGCAATACGCACCACCTCTCTTTTTAAAAACGCCGCGCGGCTTATCCTTCAACTAACGCTCCCGGAGACGCGATAATTCCGGCTTCAAGCCTGGTCTGCGTCACCCGAGCGATCGGTTCCCTGACGCGAGACGACAGCGCGACCGGGGATACCATAAAGTAGACCGCCATCTGATAGGGGGTTTGCATGGCCGACCATATTTTGGTTTTATCCTCAAAGCTGTGGGTAAGCAGGGTTATTCCCGCGCTTTCCTCGCCGGGAAGCAGATAGGGGTTCTGGCCGGAAATATCCAGGCTCCCAGCGTCCTCCAGCGATTGAAGCGCCCTGCCGAATATCCTCTGCTCCAGCTCCGCCCCGGCGGCGATCTGCGCCTTTGAGTTGACAAAAAGAAGATAGTAAAGCGACAAAAGCTTTGGCGGGCGGGTGCGAAAGCCGTCCTCCCCGTTTATGGGGGTCGTGCTCCGGTATTCGTAAAGCTCCTTAAAGTCATAAAGCGCCAGCCCCAGCTGAAAATCCACGTTTTTATCGGTCGGCGCCGCAAGGGCGATAGATTCGGGGGATACGACCGGGTCGGGGCACAGGTTATCCCGCAGAAGCCGGAGCAGCGCGGCGCTTGTATCGGCTACAACAGAAAAGTCGGCCATGGGGTAAACACCTTCCTTATCGGCGGCGGTAAGGCCGCGGTCATTGGGCTTCGATGGAATAGTAGGCGGGAGCCGAGTCATCCTCGGGGATATACGCATAGCGGAAGATCAAATCGCCGGCGAGATATCCCTCACGCTCGACTCTGTTCGCGTAGTTGATATTCCATACCTGTCTGAAGAGCTTGTTTTGCTTATCAATCTCAAATGTAACCCCGGCAAAGGCGGCGGGAACGCGAAAGCGAATCGAGTCTATCGCCACGCAGTCCTCAACCCCTGGCATACCGTTATCCTCGACAGAAACTGCTCCGGCGGCGACGGGCGGCAGGTTTTTGTAAGCGATTACCGTTACCCGTTTTACCAAGACCTTGCTCTTGTCAAGCGAGCTCTCCGGCTGCCATACGTCGGCGTCTATCTCAAAATAGAGCTCCTTGGTCCTCTCGATAAACTCAGGCAGAAGCGAGCGTCCGCCGTCGTCTGCCGTGGCTTCGGATACACCGCTCTCCGGCGTCTCCGGCAGCCGCGCCCGGTCCGCGTTAAGGCCGGTTTCTCCCGGCGGGGCGGAGGCTTCGGACGGGGCGGATGAGGCCGAGGAGCTTTCGTCAGCCTTTTCGCTCTCGTCATCCTCCGAGCTCTCAGGGGTATATGGATCCATAACGACCCAGTTCACCGGCGTCAAGACAGTGCCTGCCGCCTTGGCGCGCGTGGAGGCGGCCGTTACCGGGCCGGCCGTCTTAACGGCCGAAAGACCGCTCTGAGGCTCCACGGAATTATCCGCAGGCGGCTGGGCTGGGGGAACCTCTATAACCTTCGTGCCGTCGGCGGCCTCTCCGCCTTCAATCGCGTCGTTCTCCGGGGGGGGCGTTTCCTCCCCGGGCATATAGTAAAGCCCGCCCGAAGGGTCCGTCCCCTCCCGCTTCCATTCATCCACCCGCGTTCTGCAATCGACAGTTACAATAACCCCGGCCTTTTCGTAGAAGAAGCAGCTCTCGCCCTCCTCCTGATAGTAAATGCCCGGCGTTTCGGCAAAGGCCCCGTCCAGCTCGGCCAGGGTAGCGCCGACCATAGCGCGGTAGTTTATCTCGCCGGCGTGCATCAAGCCCGTGTAGATAAGCCCGCCGTTTTCGTCGTAGAGCTGCCCATTGCCCTGAAAAACGTCCTCAAAAAATTCGCCCTCGTAGTTTAAAACTCCGCCGGAAGAGT
>JAITVF010000056.1 GCA_031285945.1 Oscillospiraceae bacterium | reverse complement strand
CTATTGTGTTTCCCGGTACCGGCGCCTGGGTTTCCTCGGCCCTGAGCACCACGTTGCCGTTTTCCAG
Source organism: Oscillospiraceae bacterium (assembly GCA_031285945.1). Classification (GTDB taxonomy): domain Bacteria; phylum Bacillota; class Clostridia; order Oscillospirales; family Ruminococcaceae; genus WRAV01. Next base: position 4,162 of record JAITVF010000056.1, on the reverse strand, counting down.
GTGTATTTCCCGCCGGCCGTTTTGGCCGCGCAGCACCGATTCAAAGGCCTTTTCTATACCGTCCTTGCCAACTATGTCGTCCATGGCGTAGCCCTGCTCCTTAAGGGCGGGGTACTCCTCCTGATAGATAGGCCCTACCGTGCCTATAACATGGGGCGCGAGAGTGCCGTCGGCGTACTCGCGTGTGGCGCTTTCGGCTATATCAACCCCCGAAAGCTCGTAGCTGTGCTCCTTTACGCGGACTACGGAATTAATATTCACGTCGGTCGCGAAGGTGTAGGGTACGTTGTAGTCAAAGCCGCGCAGCTCCATCTCATAGCGCACGGCGGCAAGCCTGCGCTGATCGAGGGGGCTGTACTCCTCGAGGCCATACTGCTCTATAAGCCGGTATATTACGTCCTCCACCGAGGCGTAGCTCTGAACCCCCAGCATAGCCCTGAGCCGGTCGGCGGCGGCTTCCTGCTCCGGCAAAAAGGCAAAGGGCTGGTAAAGGCTTATGGGAAGGCTGTCGAACCAGTCCTCCTCCAGCTCGTCGCACAGGGCCATAAGCCTTAAAATAACGTCGTTCTGCTCTTCGCCCTGGGGCAGCCACGCTTTATCGATCACAATATCGTAGCCCATGCGGTTTACTGTGACGGGGCGGCCGTTTCTGTCCACAATTTCGCCCCGGGCCGCCCTCACCACCTGGGTGCTTATATAGCTGCCGTCTATAAGGCGCTTATATTCGGCGGCGTTGATTATCTGAACCTCCATAAGGCGGGCGATAAAAACCACCACCACCGCCACGATAATGCCCGCCAGAATCCACCGGCGGATAAGAAGTTGCTTCAAAACGGCGGGCCTCCTTTCAGCGGCGTATTACCACCGGTGCGGGTTAAGGCGCCTGTCGAATACTCGCCAGACGGCGCGTGATGGGAAGAAAAGCAGAACCGATACGGCGGTCGTATATATCACTGTCGGCAGGGTTCGCTGCAAAAATATCCGCCATACTCCCTCGTGGCCCCACATCCCGTAGCCGAACAAGAACTCGACGCTGCCCCTGAAAAGCATGGCGGTAAAGGTAAAAAGAGCGGCCCCGCCCGCGTTGCAGTGCATGAGGTAAATGACCATAAGCCCGGTCACGATGCAGAATAGGGCTATCAAAAGCCCGTTAAAGCCAAAGAGCATCGGGCTGTTTATATCGCAGAGCATCCCCGCGAAGGCGCCGAATATTCCGCCGACAAATTCCCCCTCAAGCATGGATACCACGATAGCAAAAGCCGCAACCGGCATTGGCTTTGAGCCAAACAGAACAAACAGCCCCGGCGTCTCCTGCAAAATGTAAAGAAACAGCAGCAGCAACGCGTAGACTGTGAATTTTACGACGTGCATGTGTTTTGTGCTCTTCATCTCTCTGCTATCAGTCCTCGCCCTGGCCTTCAAAATCGGTGATGACAAAAACGTTTTTTACGGCGCGAATATCGGCCGCGGGCTCCACCACGGCCAGCAGGCCGGTGCCGTGGGCGCTGGGGCCCACCTTAGTAATTTTGCCGATGACAATATCCCTGGGGTAGATGTTCCCGCCGCTTGTGAGTATAAGATCTCCGGTAAGGGCCGCGCTCTCCCTGGGCAGATACTCGAGGACGCATCGGCCCTCGAGCGCCTCCTCGACGGCGCCCGATACGGTGCCTATAACCCTGGTGGCGGAGACGTAGCCGCCTACGCCTACGCTTACGTCCAGAATAGTGACCACCTCGGCGTGCGTCTGGCCCACGCTAGCCACATAGCCCACCAGCCCCTCGGAGGTCACGACCGGGTCAAGGGCCTTTACGCCGTGAAGCTCGCCCTTATCAATGGTAAAGGAGTAATAGACGTTGGCCGGATCCCTGGCGGTTACGGTTGCGGTTATGATCACTATTTTAGAGTCGAGCTCCTCCATTACGCCAAGTATCTCGCGCAGCTGCTCGTTTTCGTGCTTAATTGTGTTGTAATCCGCAAGCTGGCCGCGCAGCTCGTTCAATTCCTGAGAGAGGGCTTCGTTTTCCTCGTAGACCGTTCCCGCGTCGAGAAACTTGTTAAAGAATTCGGATACGCCGCCCGAAAGATTCGCCGTAAAGCGCCCCATGGGGGTAGTTATAAAGCTGACCGCCTGGGAAAATAAAGGGGCGGCCGTTCCCGAGTAGACGGAGGCTATTATAAACCCCAGCAGGATTATAAGAATCCCCAAAAGGATCTTAAACCGCAGGCTGCCGAAAAAATCCTTCAAAGCCCAAATAACCCCCCCTTGTGATTTATAGACTATCAACTCAAAGCCCGGCAAGCAGTACGGCAGCTACCTGCGGCTGCTGTCGTTGGCGCGGATTTCCTCCAAAAGCCGGATATTGTCCAGCGCCATGCCCACGCCGTGGGCTACGCAGTCAAGGGGATCCTCGGCGATGTGAACAGGCATTCCCGTCTCCTGGGAAATAAGGGCGTCGAGCCCCCGCAAAAGGGCGCCCCCCCCCGTGAGGGTGATGCCGTGGTCTATTATGTCGGCCGAAAGCTCGGGCGGGGTACGCTCAAGGGTGGTGCGTATTGCGTCTAGGATGGAGGCGATAGGGTCGGCGATGGCCCGGCGGACCTCCTCGGGGGTGATAAAGATATTCTTTGGCAGCCCGTCCACCAGATTGCGGCCCTTGATCTCGTATGGCTCCTCCCCCTCGTAGGGGTAAGCGGAGCCGCACTCGATCTTGATGTGCTCGGCCGTCCGTTCGCCTATCAGCAGGTTGTAGTTCTTCTTTATATAGGCGATGATAGAGGAATCAAGCTCGTCGCCGGCTACGCGAACCGAGCGGGAGGCGACAATACCCTGGAGGGATATTACCGCGACCTCGGTGGTGCCGCCGCCGATATCCACAACCATAGAGCCTGTGGCCTCGTCCACGGGGAGATTGGCCCCGATGGCGGCGGCCATAGGCTCCTCGAGAATCGCCACCTGCCTTGCGCCGGTGCCGAGAGCCGCCTCCTTGACGGCGCGCCGCTCAACGTCGGTTACGCCGGAGGGAATGCAGATTATTATGCGGGGGCGGGAAAACAGAGTGTTGCCCACAGCCTTTTTGATGAATATCTTGAGCATTGAGGAGGTTATGTCAAAATCGGCTATGACGCCGTCCTTAAGGGGGCGAACCGCTACGATTGAGCCGGGGGTGCGGCCTATGACCTCCTTGGCCTCCTGCCCCACATATTTAACTGTGTCGTTGCGAACGTCCACCGCGACAACGGACGGCTCGCGCATGATGATGCCCTTGTCCTTCATAAAGATCAGGGTGTTGGCGGTACCCAGATCGATCCCTATATCCTTGGAAAACACTCTCTTGTTTGCCCCTTTCTATTTACAGGCCCCCGTAGGGTTAAAAAAACAGAAGATTAAAGATATTATGAGCCGCAGGATACGCGCCATATATCTATTTTGTCGTATCTTACCCATTATAACCGTTTTTTGGCGCCAACTCAACCCGAAGATGCCATAAAACCAATAAATTTACAGATTATTCGCATTACCCGCCCAATCGGGAAACAACCCAGAAAGCTCCCGCCAGAGCCTGCAAACCGGCAGACCCATCACGTTGTAAAAGTCGCCGGTTATGCCCGCCACAAGCCTCGCTCCGGGGCCCTGTATCCCATAGGCCCCCGCCTTATCTGCAGGCTCGCCGGTATCCGCATAGGCCTCGAGCCCGGCGGGGGTAAGCTCTGCGAAGCGGACGAGGGTTTCCTCCGCGAAGGCGCGCTCACCTTGGGGCCACACTATGGCTACGCCGGTGTACACGGTGTGCTCCCTGCCCGAAAGGGCGCGAAGCATCCTTAAGGCGTCCTCACGGTCCTTGGGCTTGCCGAAAACCTCGCCGCCAAGTACCACCACGGTATCGGCGCCGATCACGGTGTCGGCAGGGCGGAGCTTCGCGACGGCTCTGGCCTTTCGCAGCGCAAGCTCCGTTACACCGCGCCGGGGGTCCGTTCCTTCGGGGAGGGATTCGTCGGTGGCAAGGCAGACGACCTCAAAGTCGTCCGCGATATTCTTCATAAGCTCCCTGCGGCGGGGAGAGGCGGACGCCAGAATAAGCATATAATCCTCCGGTAATTCTTATACTACTCCGCGATTAAAATAAAAGCCGGGCGCGACAGCCCCCAACACCAAGCCGCCCCG
>JAITVF010000024.1 GCA_031285945.1 Oscillospiraceae bacterium | reverse complement strand
CCTGCGGGCCCTTCAGACCCAAACCTTTTCGCAGGCGCTGGAGCTTTGCTACGAGGGCGGATGCGAGCTTGTTCTCGATTACCACGTGGGTGAAAGCGATATTCTGCGTGTGGCGGCGGAGGAGGAGGACGGTTACAGCCTGTGGTTTGATCGCCGCCTGGGGGAGGATTCTTTGTGCGAGGTTATAATTGGCAAATACCCGTGGCAGAGAATCATACGCTTTGACAAAGAAAGGTTCGGGGTTTTACCGAGGCCGGGCCAAAGGATGCTCGTTACGGTTACGAGCCCGGAATTCGACGAAATACTTGGAAGAAGCACCGGCTTTGCAAATGAACGTATGGAAGCGCGGCCCGATAACCTTTATGAGCTCCGGCTCGCCACGGTGGAGGAAAAAAACGGGCGGCCCTTCTATCGGCTGTGGAGCGAGTGTGAAAGCCTCTCGGAGGCCGGAGTTACCGATCGGCTGTTTGAACTCGACCGCCCAGGCGGCGCGGTTACCTTTGGCGACGGGCTAAGGGGGGAGCAGCCGGGCCCGGGGAAGCTTATTCTTGCCGTGACGGCTAAAACCTCGCTTCTGGACTCGGGGAATGTGCTGGCAAGGCGGGTAAACCGCTTTGCGGACGAAAATGGCGGGGGTATTCGGGCCACAAATCCGGAGGAGGCTTCGGGGGGGAGGCGGGCCAAAACCTCGGCCGAGCTGGAATCGGAGCTGGAGGGTCTTCTGATGATGACTACCCGCGCCGTTACGGCCGCCGACTACGAGGAGCTGATCCGAGCGACGCCCGGGCTGATTATAGATATGGTCAACGTATTTGGCGGCGCGCAGTACGCGGCGGCCTATGGCGGGTCCGTCAGCCCCGGGGCCGTTATGGCGGCGGTAAAGTCGCATTGCGGCAAAGACCCGCGGCCATCCTTAAGCGAGGGGTACAGGTTAAGAATCCGCGAAAACCTTGAGAAGTACCGGCTGCTGACCACGGATATACGTATCCTTCCCGCTAAATATGTCGGGGTAGAGGCGGATGGCAGAATAATGCTCACCGAGAACACCCCTGATATCCGGCGCCGGGTGGAGGAGGCCCTGGCGGAGCTGATTGCGCCCCCTTCCGCCAACCGCTTTGGCGCGAGCATTATGTATGGCAGAATATTTTCCCGGCTGGAAATGCTAGACTGTGTCGCCAGGGTGGGGGAGCTTTCCTTTTCCTGCACCGGGGAGGGCGGCTATAAGAACGAGCAGGGTGATATCGTTATTTATCCCGACGCTATCGCCTGGCTCACCAAGATCAATATAGAATTCGCGTAGGAAAGGATGATGCGCGGTGAAGCAGGAGCTCAAGGCCGTAAGCTTTTACGGGCTTTCGCTGCTGGGTGGCTGCCGCGGCGGCTTAGAGGATACCGCCGGCTATACCCTTGAACTGTCGGGGGATACGGGCGGCTATATTACCCCTATGTTCGATACGGGGGAGGCGGGCTGCTCCTTTAACCGCCTTGTTGTAGACGCCCTGTGCGAGGAGGTCAGGCTTGAGGTAATCGTAATGGCAACCGACGAAACCTCGGTGCTTGCCGGCAACAGGGCGCAGAGGCTTGAAAGCTATCTGCGCAGCGACCAGGTTCCATATCAGGAAAAGGCCAATACGCTCAGAGCGCTGCCCCATGTGAGGGCGGTGAACGCTAAGGATATTCTGCTCCACAGCCTTAGAGGCCGCTATCTGTGGATTTACGTAACGTTCACGCGGGAAATAATAGGCCAAAGCAAGGCCGAGCTGCGGGGGCTCAGGCTTGAGCTGCCTAAAATTTCATTTACCGAGTATTTTCCCGAGATTTATGAGGGCAACGAGTTCTTTGATCGCTATATGGGTATCTTTCAGTCCCTCTTCCTTGACGTTGAGCGCAGGGTGGACGGCGTTCCCAGGCTGCTTGACTACCGCACCACCCCGGATGAAAACGTGGAATATCTGGCGGGCTGGCTGGGGATCGATAACAGCCGCCGGTTATTTTCACCCTCGCAGCTCAGATACCTGATCGCCCATATCGACCTGTTTCAGGGCGCTAAGGGTACCAAACGAGCACTTGAAAGCGCCGTTGAGCTTTTAACGGGGATAAAGCCGCGTATAGTAGAGCAGTTTGAATGGCTGCGCCCCGGCATGCAGGCGGCGCAGCTTGCGGCCAACCGGAGGCTATATGGCGAAACCCGCGATCACTTCTGCGTTATACTCAATCTTGCGGGAGCCGAGCCGGGCGTATCCGAAGCTGATATTGGCCGGATAATCGAGGAGTATAGCCCCCTTGGCTCTCAGTTCAGGCTTGTGCTGCTAAGCGCCTGCTGCAACACCGACACACACTGTTATCTCGACGTTAACGGCACGCTGTCGGTTCCCGAAACGGCAATGGTGGGCGGCGGGGCGTTTGGCGAGGATATTATGTTTGATTAGATTAGATTAGATTAGACTAGATTAGATTAGACTAGATTAGAGAGGAGCATTCCTATGTCGGAATCAGCCAGGATACAAGAGCAGACAAAAACAGCGCCGATACGGAAAAGGGCCGACGACTTTGCCTCAGGGCATAGAAAATCCCGCGGGAGCAACCCCTACGAGGGTAAGCCGCTCAATGTTTCAAGCAGGCTGGCGGGGAGGATTAAGGAAAGCTTCGGGATAGACGCCGGCCGGCTTTCGCTGCGCGAATCACCCGAGGTTGCCAAAATGGGGGCCAGAGCCACCGCCCAGGGCAACGCCATACGCTTTGCGCCGGGCGAGTTTAAGCCTGATACAAAGGACGGCCTCGCGGTGCTGGGCCACGAGCTGGGGCATGTGGCCGACCAGGCCAGGGGGGCGGCGAGAGGCCCGGGCGGCAAGCTGCTCGACAGCCCTGCGCAGGAGGCGCGAAGCAACGCGGCGGGGGTAGCCTTCGCGGGCGGCTCACTGGGGGCAAGCGCGGCGGTTTCGCCGGCGAGCGCGCAGTCCGCGCCGGTGCAGAGGCTTACCGACGAGGAAAGAGCCAACCTCTTAGATCAGATTCAGAATGCGACAGGTGTACAACCGTTGCGGTCTATGACAGAATATATGCAATCAAAGATTGACAGCGGCAATATGGGCGAAGTAAACGAGATTATGAATATGGCGTACACAAACCGCGTGATTCCCAAGATGACAGCGGCGACGCAGGGATGGGAAAACATGACCGAATCTGAAACGGCCAGATCCGCCATGCAGTCGGTTTACCGGGAGAACAACCCTTATACGGCGTTGAATAGGCCTGTTTTGAATAACGCGTATAAAAATGAAAGAAACCAGATAAGAACGATTTTGCAGGGATATGAGAAGAGAAAAATGGGCAGAGGCCTTAACATTATTGACAACACCGCAGAGATTGACCAAATGCTGATACCTATTTTGCAATCTATTTCCACTTCGATTGGTGGTAATGACACCGCCCGTACGGGATTTAAGGCTGCGGACGATGCGTTGGCTCAGGTGCCGTTCTTTGCGCAGAACCCGGCGGTCAGAAAACGCGTGAACTTCAATAATGTTGTTCTAAGAGGGATAAACCCCGCGTTGATGGATAGGGTAAATGACCGGGTCAAGCCTGACAGAACCGGCTCAAGAGTACCCGTTGGCAAGGACCTTGAGGCGCAGAAGGTCGATGTTCTGCTCGGCAGGCGGCTTCAGGATTCTCTAAACGATTATACCAACCACGACAATCAGGGCACCGCGGAGGCGCCTAACGCGCTGCATGACATATTCGACACGATCCTGGGCCAGCTCTCCAGATCCCGCCCCGAGGCCGAGGCCGAGCCCGAGGCGAGTGGATCCGCGTGGGAGGGGGGCGAGGCCTACCAAACGGATTTGTGGAAGGCGGAGTCTGCCGCCCCAGCCCAGGCCGCGCCGGCAAGAAAGCCCTGGCATAAGCGGCTGTGGGGTAAAATAAAGAAGCGGTTATTAGGAGCATAGTCGATTGCTATAATATGGCCGAGGCGATTTATACTACTCCACGATTAAAATCGTGGAGTAGTATTAGCCCTCAGGAGAGCTTTTTATGGATGATATATGCGTAGAGGCGCTTACAGCCCGCTTTGATCCGGATTTGCGCGGGTCACCCTATGAGGGGGACCGGGAGTATACGCGTGACCTTATGTGCGAGGTATCCCTTTGCCTTGTGGGGGCGGTCGCCTGTAGGGCGGCCTGCGCCGAGGCGGCTGGGGAGGGCGAAGCCCCCGGCCACCCCGGCTTTGCTATGAGCGGGGAGGAGGCCGAGGGATATCTGGCTAATTACCCCAATTCGCTCGTGGAGCCGAGCCCCGAGCTGGCGGGAATGCTCCTGGCCGCGCGGGAGCATATGGCAAGCCGCCTTGAGGCCACTGCCCGGGCGGGAATAATCCTGCGGGCGGAGCGGCTGAGGGAGCTTTTGGCGCTTTCGGGCTTCGGCTTCTTTGCTGTTTGCTGCGCGCTCGCGTCGGCGGTAGACAGGGGCTTTGAGCGGCTCTTTGCGCAGCTGCACGGCGACACTGTGCAGCCCTTCCCCACGCTGGGGGCGGTGCTTGCGTGCTATGAGCTTTCTTGCCCGAAAAGCCGGCCGGAATGGCGTGAGCTTCTTGACCCTTCGGCAGGAATAAACAGGCTGGTCCTTATGCCGGAACAGCCAGACAGGCCGCCTCTGGCAAGAGCCGTGGCGCTGCGGCCAAACGCCCTGAGCTACCTGCTGGGTTCATTCCGGCTTAGCGGGGAGCTTGCGGACTGCGGCGGAGGGATAATACCCTCCGCCCAAAGGGCCCTATTCCTGGAAGGGCAGATTGATAAGGCGAGAACGGCTCTTTCGAGAATGGCGAACAGGGACAAGCCACGCCTGTGCGTACTCTGCGGGGAAGCCGGCAGCGGAAGGCGGCTCGCGCTGGCAAAAGCGGCGGAGGAGGAAGGGGCGGAGCTGCTGCTCGTACGCCTTGATGAGCTCTCGACCGCCGTAGGCGAGGCGGCTGAGAGCGTTGTGGATGAAATCGTGTCGGCGGCGCTGTTTTGGGGGCTTATCCCATGCTTTTATAGCGAAAACGCGGCCGAGAGCGCGCTTTTTAAAAGGCTGCTCAGGGCGCTGGGCGGCTACCGGATCGGTGTGGTTCTGCTAACCTCCAGGCTGCGCGGCAGCCCCGGGCC
>JAITVF010000223.1 GCA_031285945.1 Oscillospiraceae bacterium | reverse complement strand
CTGCCGCGAGCTGCGAGAACGCCTGCACACATACCCGCCGATTATTCAGGATTTTCTGCGGTATGTACACGAGCACGCCTTAAAGGGGCTTTCCTTATCGGAGGTAGCGCGGGAGCTTGCCGTAACCCCCACCTATTTGAGCAGCTTAATCAAAAAGGAAACCGGTGAGAGCTTTACCGATATTGTAACAAGGGAACGCCTGGAGGTAGCAAAAAAGCTGCTGACAGATACTCGCAACTCTATTGAGAATATCGGCTCGCTGATAGGATACCGCAATTACATCAGCTTTTATAAAGCGTTCAAGAAATTGGTGGGACAAACCCCAAGGGAGTATCGGGATCATGTTTCGCGCGGGTGAAGCAAGGCGGGAAAACCGCAGGAGGAGAAGCCTTTCCCTTAAGGTAAAGCTCTCGCTCATTTTGTCCGCCTTGCTTATCTTTACGACACTGCTTGCCACCGGTGTTTCCCTGTGGAATTACACCGTAAAATCGATGCAGGATTCCGTGGATATGAACCGGGATCTGGCCTATCAGCGCGTCATCAATGGCAAGCGGACAATGGAACAGTTGGAAAGCGACCTTTTTCAGGGTTATATCAGCTCTCAGCTCACAGAATTGCTCGCGTCCGGCAAAAGCGAGCATCCGGACACATATTTTAGCATAGAAATGCATCGGGAACTTAGCCGGATGATCCATGGCATGGCCGCCGTGGATTTTGCCGTCGTGCAAGATTTTCAGGGGCGGCGCTATGAGGTTTCCAAAGCGGGAAGCCGGCTCACCACCGAAATGACCGACCGGTTCGGCGCCGATGCCGACCGTCTTTCGCGTATGCTGGGCGGCTGCCTGTGGGAAGTTTGCGACGGGCAAATTGCCGTGAGCCGGCTGATGTACCGTACCCACGATCTGCGCCCCGTGGGCTACATCACGGTAGGAATCAACGGCGCGGAGCTTTCCGCCTTCCTCAATTTTGATACGGCAAGCCTTAGCGCCTACGCCCTGATTCACGATGACGGCAGCGTGTTTTCCTGCTCGCCGCAGCTTCCCATGGAAACATGGAACTTCATCATTCGCAAAGTGAGCGCGGGAACCGGAAGCAGCTGGGTTCAATACGGCGGCGAGGAATACTACGCCGAGATAGCCGGCCTGCCCGGCGTAGATTGGCGAATATGCAGCGTCCTCACCAAAAGCCACTTTACAGGCGGTATGCGGCAGGTTATCTTTCGCAGCGCTCTTCTGGCGATCGCCGCCTGTCTGGTAGCGTTTATCGTCATCTATCTCATCATAAACCGGCTTTCGGAAAAGCTCAACAGGCTCGTACGCCGCGCCGACGATATAGCCGAGGGAAGATTTTATACCGGCGAGGAATACTCCGCCTACCGCGAGCTGGATGCTCTTACCGCGCACCTGAACCTGCTGGGCAGCCAGATCGATAAGCTGCTGCAAAGCTTGGTAGCCGAAACGGAAGCCAAGCATGAGCTGGAGTATAAAATACTGGAATCTCAGTATTACACTATTTTGGCGCAGCTAAACCCCCACTTTATCTACAACACGCTGGAAACCATCAACAGTGTGGCACTCATCAACCAATACACCGAAATAAGTACCCTTATTTGCGCCTTTGCCCGTTTGTTCCGGCTTACTGTCAGACGTGGCAACCGCGCGGTACTGATTTCTGAGGAAATTGAATATCTGCAAACCTATTTGGGCTTTTATGAACTGACATATCCGCAGAAAATCTCCATCCGCTTTGACTTGGACGAATCCCTCCGCGCGGTTGTGCTGCCCAGCCCCATACTGCAACCTATTGTGGAAAACGCTATTGTGCATGGCGTGGAGAAGAGCGTCGGTTTGGTTCATCTTGATATCCGATGCTACCGCGAGCACGACAACATTGTGATGGAGGTTGTGGATGATGGGCCGGGGATTGATGATATTCTGCTTGAGGGGATAAACGCCCGCCTTTGTGACGGGAAAGACCCCGGCGCCACAGAAAAGGACGCCCATATGAGCATAGGGCTTTTTAGTGTGAACCGCCTTATCCGCCTGCGGTATGGTGCGGAATATGGCATTTCTATCGTCAGCACCCCCGGCGCGCTGACGCGGGTGCGTATCACTTTGCCTCTTGAGCGTTTATGACGATATTGCGGAAGATTACTGATTGCGGAGAGTGAAGCGTTATGGAGAAATCGTGCCGTGAAATCCTAACCGGTGTGCTGGCGCTATGTGTCCTAACCGGTTGTCTGGCCTCTGATTTGCCTGTTTTACCACCATCCGCAGCGGCAGAGACTGTAGGACTGACGGGCGAGCTGGAGATTCTACATTATCTGGATGGAGCCAAATTGGAGCTCTGGGAGCAATTTGTCGAGGAATTTACAGATATGCATCCCGGCGTAGTTATCAAAACCACCGGCATTGATTATGAGAATTTTCTTCCTCTTATGCATAGCCGTGCCGCTGCCGGTGATTTACCGGATTTTTGGCAGGCTGCCCCTGTCGAGGTTGCGGATCTTGTAAAGGCGGGTATGGTGCTGGATTTGAAACGCGCGGGCGTCATTGACAGACTTCCGTTAAAAGGAAACAATATTTTTGCTGAGTGCTCTTGGGGCGACGACGGCGCGATTTGGGGCGCGCCTTACTCTATGACGGTGTGCGCTCTGTTTTATAATAAGGACATTTTTGACAGCTACGGCCTGAAAGCGCCGGTCATACAAAGTGAATTTTTGGAGATATGTAAGATTCTCAAACGAAACGGCGTTGACCCCTTCATCCGCGCGAATAGCGATTATCAAAGCCTGTACGCTGATTTGTGCTGCGAGCTCATCCCGCGCCTCATCGCGAAGGGACATGCGGACTACTACACGCGTCTGATGAACGGGCAAAGCACATTTGCAGATTATGAGGAGTTTAGACTTGCTACGGATAATATGCTTGTGCGGTATAACTGGTCGCGGCCCGATGACATGGAAAATGATATGCGTACCGCCGCCGAGAAATTTGCAGCCGGCGAGGCCGCTATGTATATTGGCCAGTTAACTGCTATGACGCAGGTAATGGATATTAACCCCGATTTTAACCTGCACTGCGTGCCGTTCCCTTTTACGGAATACCAGCGTATAAATCATAAAATGGTAATTGAGCTTGACGATGGCTGGATGATAAATGCTAATGCCGAAGCGCCGGAGGTGGCAATTGAATGGCTTAAATTCTTGTATGAGACCGAGCAGGCACAACGGTGGTCCGACAGAGTGGGACTTTTAATGGTGCAGACCGGGCTTGACATCTCGGGGCAAAAGCCTTATTTGCGCGAGCTTGCCTATGTACATCGCAGCGGTAAAACCGTACAGAACTGTGTTCCGACACTCATTGGTGAATTTGCCGGGCAATGGCCTGCCTGCCTGCAATCTTGGATTGCAAACCCTCAGCGAAGTACCGATATGCTCATCGAAAACGGGCAGAACGTTTTTGACGTAATCATTGCTTCGCAAAAATGAGGATAAATTAGCTAAAGGAAAAACGGTGCACTGTTGTTATACTTTCCCCGGACAAAGAGAACAGCCGCCCCCAAGTGGAGCGGCTTTCTTTTTCGAGTACACCCTACAACCAGACCATGGCAGAGAACTCGCCGCGAAAGTAAGCTGTGTTGGTGTAATCTTGTTTTGGTGAGCCACCTGGGACTCGAACCCAGGACACCCTGCTTAAAAGGCAGGTGCTCTGCCGCCTGAGCTAGTGGCTCGCATTGCTACAGCTTCCCTGTGCCAAGCTATCAACCGCTAATCATGATACCCTAACATAAAATAATTGTCAAGAGCTTGGGCGAAAAAAACCGGTAACTGAGTGAGTGAGCAGATTGTGAACGGTGAGGCTAAGATAATAAGTGTGGCGGAAGAGAGCCCTTCCCTCAAGTACTCCGGCTGTGCAGTAAATATAGTAAAACCAGGCGCCCCAATTAATAGGGCGGTTAAAAAGGTTTATGCCTCTGACGTGGGTGCATATAAACAATTGGGAAAAATTACCCGATCTGTCTAATGGCGGTTATCAAATCGCGGGCAAGCTTTTGCTGAACTCCCGCCTCTTCGGAAAGAGGGACCGCGGTATTGAAAACTCGATTGCGAACGCTGGCAAACTCATTGGAAAGGACAATATTCCCGGTTCTTATAAGAGCTTCCTTAGCCGCCGCCTCTGCGCTAAGGCAGGCGCTGTCGATCATGTAATTTAATACGGCCACCGTCTCCATAAGCTCCGCCCGTACCTCGTCGCCGAGTCCCTCGTAAAAGTCCTCTTCCGCGATAAGCCAAACGGGAATGAGATTGTGGTAGCTTTCTGTAATATAGGAGGGCTTTTCAAACTCGGCCGCGGAAGCCGCGTATTTAAGGGAAACCTCGGCGGCGCTTACCTCGCCCTCCATGTAAAGGGCCAGACGCTCGCCGTCGGTATCGGCGGTAATGGTAACGGCGTTAAGTCGCTCGACTACGCCCCGCACCTCGCTGTCGTCTGAAACGGCGAATGTAACAGACTCAAGCTGCTGATACCCCGAAACGGGGAAATCGGTTATAATGTGCAGCGCCCCCTGGTAAAAAGCTCCCAGCGGAACAAGACCGCTTTGTTCGCGCAACGAGGCGCCTAACAGGCGCGTTGTTTCGCCCGCGCCGGTCGAGAGGGCAAAGTTTTGATAGCTCGAATATAAAAAAGGGGTGGAGGTGGCCATAAGCAGCTCGTTAAACTCGTACTGGCGCTTTTTATTCAGAAACGCGACCTGAGCCCTCCCCGCCAGCAGATCGGTGTCGGGAGCTATGGCGTCCATGATCTGCGCGCTGCCTCCGCTCAGGCGGGTATATTCGCCGCAGAAATACTCGGCGGCCTCCCGCAAGATATCATCCGCGTCCCGGGAAATGGCAAAGACAATGTCCTGGGATCCGGGCCGGGGCGCAGGCTCGGGAGCCGGCTGCCCTTCTATCGGCGTCTCGGGGGAGGGGGCAAGGTAAGCATGATCAGCGCAGCCGGTAAAAATAGCGATAATAGCTATAATAAACGCAAGAATTCCTGTTATACCGCGAGCCATCTTCTTCACGCGCCTTTCTTACGCCATTGTATCACGATTATGACAAAAAGGGAAATAGAAAGTATATGCTTGACCCTCTTCGCTATCCATACTATAATAAAAACTGGGTTCGCTTATTTGTAATACCCGGGCACTCGGGCGAGCCTTGGCCCAGGTTGTTTTTAGATGATCTTTCCCCCGGCGTTCTGTTTCAATCCATTATAAGGAAGGAGCTAACAGCTATGTACGCAGACATGCCCGACACACTTGGTTTTATAAAGCGACAGGATAAGGAGGTGGGCGACGCCATCTTCGAAGAGCTTAAGCGCCAGCGCCGGAACCTTGAGCTGATCGCCAGCGAAAACATCGTCACTCCTGCGGTAATGGCTGCGGCCGGCAGCATTCTTACCAACAAATACGCCGAGGGATACCCGGACAAGCGCTATTACGGCGGTTGCCAGTGTGTTGACGTTGTAGAGAATATTGCCATTGAGCGCGCGAAAAAAATCTTTGGCGCCGGCTTTGCCAACGTACAGCCCCACTCGGGCGCCCAGGCAAACGAAGCGGTTTACGCGGCTATGATTAATCCCGGCGATACGGTTTTGGGCATGAACCTCTCCCAGGGCGGGCATCTGACCCACGGCTCCCCCGTTAACTTTTCGGGCAAGCTCTACAACTTTGTTGCATACGGGGTAGATCCCGTAAGCCACCGCATTGATATGGACGAGGTGCACAGGCTCGCCATAGCACATAAGCCAAAAATGATTGTCGCCGGCGCCAGCGCCTACCCGCGCATTATAGATTTTGAGAGATTCTCAGCAATCGCCAAGGAAGTGGGAGCCCTCTTCTTTGTAGACATGGCCCACATTGCGGGGCTGGTCGCGACAGGGCACCACCCTTCCCCAATCCCATACGCCGATATAGTTACCACCACCACTCACAAAACCCTGCGCGGCATACGCGGCGGCCTTATCCTCTGCAACGACCCCGAGATTGCAAAAGCCGTTAACAAGGCTGTCTTCCCGGGTACCCAGGGCGGGCCCCTCATGCACGCGATAGCGGCAAAGGCAGTGGGCTTCGGCGAGGTTCTCTCCACCGACTTTAAAGCCTACATTCAAGGCGTGGTGGATAACTCCAGGGCTCTTGCGGAGGGGCTTATCGCCGAGGGCTTTGAGCTTGTGTCGGGCGGTACCGACAACCACCTTATGCTGGTCGACCTCACAAATATGAACATAACCGGCAAAGAATTCGAAAACCGCCTCGACGAGGTTTATATCACCGTAAACAAGAACACCATCCCTAACGAGCAGCGCAGCCCCTTCGTGACCAGCGGCGTAAGGGTGGGCACCGCCGCCGTTACCACTCGTGGACTTACAACCGCCGACATGAAGACAGTCGCCGGATGCTTTAAAAAGGTGGCGGTCGATTTTGAAAACAGCGCAGACGAAATCCGCGCTACGGTTGACGCGCTCCTTAAAAAATACCCCCTGTACGAATAAAGATTAAGGACAAACGAGTTTGCGCGCGCTTTCATTTTTTCCCCTAGATTGGGCAAACTGTAATCAATTCGCGATAATGAAAGAAAAGAGGTGCCAAAGGTGGATATTAAAGGAACCAAAACTGAAAAGAATCTTATGGACGCTTTTTCGGGGGAGTCGCAGGCACGGAACAAGTACACTTATTACGCATCCAAGGCGCGTAAGGAGGGCTTCGTTCAGGTAGCCCGATTCTTTGAGGAAACCGCCGACAACGAAAAAGAGCACGCCAAAATATGGTTCAAGCTACTCCACAGCGGCGACATACCGGATACAGTCACCAATCTTGACGACGCCGCGGCAGGCGAGCTTTACGAGTGGCAGGACATGTACCGGCGGATGGCCGAGGACGCCGAGGCCGAAGGCTTTGTGGAAATCGCAAGGCTGTTTCGCGGGGTGGGCGCCGTAGAAAAGCAACACGAGGAGCGCTACCGCGCCCTCAAAAAGAATGTGGAGGCGGGCGAGGTCTTCAGCCGCCGGGAAAAGCAGTTCTGGATATGCACAAACTGCGGGCATATCCACGAGGGAACCGAGGCTCCGTCCAAGTGCCCAGTCTGCGCTCATCCTCAGGCCTATTTTGAGATTAGAGCCATCAATTATTAGACGAATGCCGGCGCGGGTTTTTCCCCCGCGCCGGCGAGCTACTACATAAACAGGAGGAGCCGGATGGAAAGCCTTAAGCTGCTGTTGCTGATTGTTTTGCCGGCAATAGTCGTGGCCTGTATTGTCGGCGTAGTGTTCGGAAAGCACCAGATCAAAAAGGAGAACGGGCGGCTGCGCCCCGTGCTTGGCAAAAAGGAGCGCATCGTTTACTCCGCGAGCATGGCGCTTGGGGTCGTACTAC
Source organism: Oscillospiraceae bacterium (assembly GCA_031285945.1). Taxonomy (GTDB): domain Bacteria; phylum Bacillota; class Clostridia; order Oscillospirales; family Ruminococcaceae; genus WRAV01. The sequence goes on along the minus strand of JAITVF010000223.1, from coordinate 1,894 downwards.
TGCTTGTGGGCTTTCTCTATAATCCCGCGCCTGACGACGGCATGGCGGGAATGGACGGAATGGACCCATACGGCGATATGGGAATGGAAGGCGGCGACATGACAGGCCTGCCTAACGGCGATATCATGGCTATGCCGGAGGGCGAAATTATAACCGGCGAGCCCGATCCCGCCCTGAACGTGGAAGCAACCGGCGAAGAGGAACCCGTAGCCGGCGACGAAGCGCCCCCCGCCGAGGGCGAATCCGAAGACGGTGAAGAGCCCGAGGCTGAGGCTGAGAGCGAATCGGAGGGCGGCGAAGATGAAGCGTCCTCCTCCGAGGAATCCACCACAGCCGAAACAGTGGACGACAGCGCCAACGTTGCCGTTCCTGCCCCACGCCCCGCCGTTCGAGCCCCTGTAGCCCGGGCCGTACCTGCTGGTTAAGCGATTGCGGCCGAAAAGCATAGACTAAGAAGCTGCGTTCATAGGCTCGGCAGTCGTCTTTGCGCAATCTTTTTTCGCAAATCCTACTACTTCGCTTTATGAACACAGCTTCTTATACTGAATTGCGAGTAAAATAAAAGAAGGTGAGAAAGCCTACAAAATCGCAAAATATATAGAATCCAGTGGTTTGGCCGACCAGAAATGAGTTGTAAGTGCTGGCCGGGCAGACCACTAGGCATTAAGAAATGCTTAAACACGTCAACAGAGGGGGTAGCCGTGTTAATTTCGCGCGAGTTTGATTACGCTATCCGTATTTTGCGTGCCCTTTGCGGCAAAGGCAGAAGAACGGTTGGTGAAATATGTGATGTCGAGCATATACCGCAGGCTTATGCCTACAAAATTATAAAGAAGCTCGAAAAGTCCGGAGTTCTCTCGGGCCATCGGGGAAAGCAGGGCGGTTATGAGCTGGCGACGCCGCTGTCGGAGGTGACCCTGTACGGAGTTTATCAGGCGGTAGAAGGGAGACTTTACATAAACCAGTGCCTTAAAGAGGGGTATTTGTGCCCCAACAACGTGGGAGGGCAGGCCTGCAACGTCCACCGCGCGCTCGACGGCCTTCAGGAAGAATTTGCAACCAGACTTGATAGCGTTAACATACAGAGCATTCTATAAAACAGCATAGAGAAAACGCCGTCCGCCCCCGGGGGCGTCAACGGCGTTTTGCAATTTTAACGGGGAAGCGGTATTGCTATTTGCGGAAGTAGTTGTTGGCTTGGCCGGTCAGGGCGGTCCAGGTGGCGCAGCCCACTATACCGTCGGCGCTTAGGCCGTTTTGGCGCTGAAAGGCCATAACGGCGCTTTTGGTGTTGGAGCCGAACACGCCGTCGATTCCCACGCCGTAGGAGCCTATCATTTCCAGGGAGTCCTGGAGGGTGCATACGTAGACGCCCCGCGTACCCTCCCGGATAAGAGGGTAACCTGCCGAGCAGGCGGGAGGGCCAAGGCGCGCGTCAAAATGAACCCAGGTGGGGGTGAGGCTGGCCGGCTCGACATATCCCCACACGCCTAGGCTAGAGGCGAGGTTGCGCAGACTGCTCCTTGAGGCGGAGTCGAGATTTTGCCCCACGTCGAAGGATACTCCGGCGTAGTGCTGGCTTTGGTTCGCGTGGCCGCCTTCGCCTATGCGGCGAAAGGCGTAACCCACGTATATGGGCTTGCCCCAGGAGGAGCGGTTTATGTTCCACGCCTCCATGGCGCGGCGGTCGGTCCAGATAATGTTTGAGGTTGATTTGCCGCGGAACTCCCGGACACTAAGGGTGGAGCCGGTTATGTAGGGCATCGCCTGGCTCAGCTCGCGGTCGTAGCGTTCCATTCTGCCGGTGCGGTTGTTGTATACGAGTACGGTAATCATGGCAACTCCTCGCTTTATAAGTCAGTTTTGCTACAGACTATGCGATTTGCCGCCAATT
>JAITVF010000016.1 GCA_031285945.1 Oscillospiraceae bacterium | reverse complement strand
CGCCTTTCGCAAGAGCATGATCGGCGCCCTTATATCACAGGGGCTTAACGAGATCGTAACCTACTCATTTATTTCACCCAAATTCTACGACTCTATTAAGCTTCCCGAGGACAGCCCGCTGAGAAAAAGCGTGATTATAAGCAATCCCCTGGGTGAGGATACCGGCGTGATGAGAACTACCGCCATACCCTCAATGCTCGACGCGCTGGGCAGGAATTACCGCAACCGCCTGGAGGAAGCGGGGCTTTTTGAGCTGGCCACCGAGTATCTTCCCACAGGGGACGGCGAAAAGGATCTCCCCAATGAGATAATCAGCGTAGTAATCGGCCTCTATGGCCCGGATGCCGATTTTTACACCCTTAAGGGTGTTTTAGAAGCCCTTCTCGAAAAGGCGAGGGTAACGGACTGGTCGGTAGAGCCGCTTAAGACTGACCCCACTTTTCACCCCGGGCGCTCAGCCCGTCTTGTCATAGCGGGGGAGGACGCAGGCGTTTTTGGTCAGATTCATCCCGAGGTCGCCGAGGGCTACAGGATCGAAGCGCCCGTATATCTCGCCCGACTTGAACTTGAGGCCATAATGAGGAACGGCGGGCAGGCCGCCTTTAAGCCGCTGCCCAGGTTCCCGGCCTCAACAAGAGATCTTGCCCTGGTCTGCCCGGAGGAAACCGCCCACGCTCAGATTACCGGCGCGATAAAGATTTCCTGCGGCAAAATACTCGAGAGCTGCGAGCTCTTTGACGTTTACCGCTCTGAACAGATAGGCGAGGGGAAGAAGAGCATGGCCTATTCCCTCACCTTAAGGGCCTCCGACAGAACCCTGACCGACGAGGAATGCGACAGAGCCGTGGCAAAAATACTGCGGGCCCTGGAGCCTTTGGGCGTAACGCTGAGAAGCTGATGAAAAAAGAGGAATACGCCCGTATCGAAAGCTTTATGTTGGGCGCTATGAAGGATTCGGCCCACGACCCGTGGCACGTTTACCGGGTGCTCTGGCTGGCCATTGAAATCGCGCAGGAGGAAGAGGGCGTCGATACGGATATCCTCATAGCGGCTTGCCTTCTCCACGACGTAGGCCGCGAGGCTCAGCTTCGCAACCCGGAGCTTTGCCACGCCGCCGAGGGCGCCGGAATAGCCTTTGACTTCCTGCTTAAGACAGGCTGGGAGGAGGAAAGGGCGCGGAGCGTGGCCGACTGTGTCGCATCCCATCGCTACCGATCCGGCAATCCCCCAGGGAGCGTTGAGGCGAGAATTCTCTTCGACGCCGACAAGCTCGACGTTACCGGGGCGATGGGGATAGCGAGGACCCTTGTGTACGCGGGAAGGACCGACGTTCCCATATATTCCGCGAATGAAAGCGGGATACTCGACGGCAGCGAGGAAACCGACTCGTTTTTTCGCGAGTATAACCATAAGCTCAGGGGTATCTACGACAAATTCTGCACAAAGCGGGGCGGGGAACTGGCCGCGTCGAGAAAAAAAGCCGCCGAAAGCTTTGTAGGCGCGCTGATGGAGGAAGCGGGGCTGGCCCACCAGGGCAGGGCCCTGCTGGACGGGCGGCTTAAAAGCGGATAGTCCTGCGAATAAAGCCGAATTTTTCCTTGACTTTGCCCTGACAGGCTGTTATACTTTTAAAGTCTGTTATTCCGCCCTTTCGCGGCGGATCATCCTTGCCCCCACGGGGGCCTTATGTCCAGAAGGAGGTGTACGAGAATGGCAAATCAGACCGCACGGTACGAGACCATCCTTGTCTTCGATTCCTCACTTGGAGAAGAAGCTGTCGGAGCTCTGAGCGAAAAATTCAAGGCGCTCATAGCCGAATACGGCACAATCGAAAAGATAGAGGACTGGGGCAAGCGCAGGCTCGCCTACCCTATCAACGACCTGCTGGAAGGCAACTATCTGCTGGTACAGTTTGAGTCGGGTCCGGAATTTCCCGCCGAGCTCAACCGCGTATGCGAAATTACCGAGGGAGTTTTCAGGGTTCTGGTCGTCCGCAACGAGGCGGCGCAGACCCCTACAGCTCCCGTTAAGGCGGAGCCCGCCCAGGCAGAGGTAAAGGAAGAGGCGCCGGCAGAGCCCGAAGCTCCCGCCGCCGCCGGCGAATAGGGGGCAGCGTTATGTTTAATAAGGCGATCCTGATCGGAAGGCTGGTCGTCGATCCCGAGCTGCGCCAGACGCCGGGCGGCGTTTCGGTTTGCACCTTCAGGATAGCGGTGGATCGCAGCTTTACATCCAAGGACGGGGAGCGTCAGGCCGACTTTTTAGATATCGTGGCTTGGAGGGAGCGCGCCGAATTTGTCACGCGCTACTTTAGCAAGGGCAAGCTGATCTTGGTTGAGGGCTCTGTACAGAGCCGCACCTATACGGATAAAAACGATCAAAAGCGCAGCGCCGTGGAGGTGGTGGCCGAAAACATCCGTTTTGTAGGCCCCAAGGAGGGTGGCGGAGGTGGCGGTGGCGGATATCGCCCCCTGCCCGACGATTCTGACGTGCCCTCCACCCGTATGGGCGGCAATGTGCCCGCGCCCGCATATTCAAGCGGAAGCGCGGAATCCTTCGCGGAGATTGAAGACGACGGCGATTTGCCGTTTTAAGAAAGAGCGAGCCGCGCTTAAGCGTCCGCTCAAGCCAAAGGAGGCTTAGCTATTATGGCCGAAAGACCTGAAAGATCCGAAAGACCGGAGCGCCGCGGAGGCCGCAAGGGCCGCAAAAAGGTATGCGCCTTTTGTGTCGACCGCGTTTATACTATTGATTACAAGGATATCCCAAGGCTTCGCCGCTATATCAGCGAGCGCGCAAAGATTATTCCCCGCCGGGTAACAGGCACCTGCGCTCAGCATCAGCGTCAGCTGACCGACGCGATCAAGCGCGCCCGTCACATCGCTCTTCTTCCATATGTGAGCGACTGATCTATTACTAAGATATGCCAAAAAATCAAAAGCGCAGGGTATCGTAAAGATGCCCTGCGCTTTTTCCCCGAAAAAAGCAAACGAACGAGCAGCTAGCCACAGTTGATAAGGCTCGTTGCTCTCAAATCCGCTCTAATACTAATACGCAAATAAAATGCTTATATAATATTACCCTATTGTTTCCCCCGACTCTGGCGGGGGAGGCAATAGAAAGAAGTATTTTAAATGCGGAATAGTATAAATTGCCAATACGGCTACACCGCCAAGTATTCGGTCATTTCGTGTAGGCTTTTACAGGCTTTGTAATAATCGCGGTAGAGGGCGTTGCCCTCCTCGATCAGCTCGCGGTCGGCCTCTTTGCCGCAAAGCTGGGCGAATATCCCGCCGGCCTCATCCTCCATGCGGCCCTCGGAGCGTTCGCAGAGTATGTACAGGGAAAATCCCGCCATATCCCGCACATGAGGATTAAGCTCGGGCGTTTCTTCCTCGATCGTATCGTAAAAGACGTTGAGGGCTGTCTGAGCGACTATCGAGTTGGGCGAAAGCCCCGAGATGGTTTTATTGACCACATAGGACAGCATAAGTATCTTATGGTGGGCGCGCAGCCTCTCAAGCCCCTGCGGGTCGGAGGAGAGCAGCTCTTCCGACCATTCCCGCAAAAGGCCCGCAAAGGCCTGCCCCAGGCCCCGCGCCCTGTCCACATTTCCGGCGCTCTTTTGCTTGAGATAGGCCCGCGCCGCCGCGTCGGCCTCAGAGATATCCGGCTCTCTTGTAAAGCTGCCGGCAATTTTTATGTCCTCGTCCTCTCCTGCCGCCGCGAATATAAGGCTTCCCTGAGCCTTTAGCCTGATAGCCGCGAGGCCCGCGAGGCCTAAAAACGCCGCAGCAGCGGGGTAAAGACCTGTCATCATGAATTTATTACTCCCTCTTTATCTTTATCCGTTTCTTTAAGCGCTTCCTCAATGGCGAGGGATAGCTGATCGGGGCAGGAGGTGCTCTTCGCCTCGCACCTAATCCCGCGAAGAAGGGCACCCACCTCGGCCGCCGGCCTTCCTACCACAAGGCGCTCAAGCCCCTGGGCGTTTCCGTGGCAGCCGCCTGTGATCCGCAGCTCGCGAATTACGCCGTCGCGGTCGATTACCAGCTCCATCTTCCTGGAGCAGACTCCCTTTGTACGGTACGTATAGTTCATAGCCCGCGCCACGCTCCCCGGCGTTATAGTGAACACTTCCGCCGTTATTATACTATATCCCGCGCTATCAGGTAAAGGGGGTTTGCGCCGATAAATGAGATAAGCCCTAAGCCATGTCGGGCTTTTTTCTTTCCTTGCCGGTATAATCGTACGATACGATCTTAAAGACGCATACGTTTTTTGCCTGCTCGGGCAAGAAGGCGACCTCCCTGCCGGTCTGGTGATAAAACATCGCGAACAGGGCGTCGCACTTACCGGCGTCGTCCAAGATAAACACAGCCTCTCCGATTCCTATAACGCTTGCGAAAAAGTAGCCGGAGTCGCAGGGGGTTTCCAGGCTGACAGCTGCCCCCTCGCAGGACGCCTCGAAGCAGACCTTGGGATTTTTTTTCAGGATATCGAGCTTTCTGCCCTCGGCCGCGCTGTGAAAGTATAGCTCCAGCCTGCCGCCCTCTAAAAAGCGGTAGCCGTAGCTTAGGGGAACCACATATGGTATATCGCCGTCTATCATGGCGACATGGCAGGTTTTGCAGCGGCTAAGTATATTTTCGATCCCCGCCCTGTCCGATACCTCGCGGTCTTTTCTTCTCATGATATTACCCCGCCGTTGTTATAATTTTCTGTCATATATTTATTATCATAACACGGGGAGGCCTTTCGCCGCAAGCATTCTTCGCGCCATTTCCGGGATATTCTCAAAGTCGGCCTTCAGCCGCTCACCCTCGCCCTCGCCCTTCTCGCGGCGGAAAGGGACAAACCCGATCCTGGAGCATTTTTTCAAAAGGCTTATGTCATCTCGCAGGGTGAGGAATATATCGTGGGCAACGGGGGCGATCAGCGCCGGCCTTCCTGCCGCAAGCTGGCTTTTTACCGCCGTGGTAACCGTTGAATCGGCGATTCCACGCGCAAGCTTGGCGAGGGTGTTCCCGGTGCAGGGCGCTATGATAAGAAGGCCGAAGCGCTTTTTGCGCACCGCGTCCTCGGCCGCCGCGACCGTGCGGAGGGTTCTCGCGCCGCAGAGCTCCTCGAAATGGGAAATATGGCTCTCCCCTCTGCCGAAGCGGGTATCGAGCCCCGCCGCGTTTTCCGAAAATACAGGTGTAAGCTCAAAGCCCGACTCGATAAGACGTTCGGCCGCCGCAAACGCCTCTTTAAAAGCGCCGAAGGCCCCGCATAGCGCAAAGCCTATCCGTTCCGCAGCTTCCATCCGCGCCCCCTCCTTTTGCCGATTTATATAAGCAGTATAACTACAGGCTATGTAAAAAGGCAAAAAGAGTGCCAAAAAGAGCTAATATAGCGTTAATCGCGATAAAAAGTTTGCCAATTGAGCGCATTGACGCTATAATGAATTGTAATTACCGGCGTCACATCCGGTACAAGCCACAATGCGGGAGGTAACAAGGCATGAACATCGAAACAAAATGCATCCACTCGGGCTATACGCCTAAAAACAGCGAGCCACGCGTGATGCCGATCGTTCAGAGCACGACCTATGTATTCGATTCTACCGACGATATAGGCGCCGTATTTGACGATCCCACTAAAGCCCTCATTTATTCTCGGTTCGCTAACCCCACCGTAATGGCGGTGGAGGGTAAAATCGCCGACCTGGAGGGCGGCGTGGGCGCGATGTGCACCTCCTCGGGACAGGCCGCCACCCTTCTTTCCATCCTCAATCTCTGCAAGGCGGGCGACAGCATAATCAGCACCGGCCAGATTTACGGCGGCTCATACAATCTTTTTAACGTGACGCTGAAAAGGCTCGGCATCGAGTGCGTATTTTTAGATTCCGACGCCGATGAAAAGACTATAAACGCGGCCTTTAAGGAAAACACCCGCCTTGTATTCGGCGAAACAATCGCGAACCCCGCCCTTGTAGTACTGGATTTTGCAAAGTGGTCCAAGGCGGCCCACGATCACGGCGTTCCCCTGATCGTAGACAACACCTTCGCGACCCCAATCCTCTGCCGCCCCTTTGAGCACGGCGCGGATATTGTCATACACTCTACTTCAAAATATATGGACGGCCACGCCCTACAGGTTGGCGGCGTGATTGTGGACAGCGGAAGCTTTAACTGGAAAAACGGTAAATTCCCCGATTTTACCGAGCCCGATCCCAGCTACCACGGCATAAGCTATGTGGACGCTTACGGAAAGGCCGCGTATATAATCAAGGCCAGAATGCAGCTTATGCGCGACTTTGGCGTTTATCCCTCCGCCCACTCGGCCTTCCTTCTTAATCTGGGGCTTGAGACTCTGGCCGTCCGCATGGACCGCTACTGCGAAAACGCCCTTAAGGTCGCCGAATTCCTCAAGGGCTCCGACAAGGTCGAGTCCGTAAGCTACCCCGGGCTTTCTTCCGACAAATATAACGCCATGGCTAAGAGGTACCTTTCAGGCGCAAGCGGCGTAATCCTTATAACCGTAAATGGGGGGCGAAAGGGCGCCGTAAGATTTATGGACAGCTTAAAGCTCGCCTCAAACGAGGTTCACGTGGCCGATATCCACACCTGCGTTCTCCACCCGGCCAGCTCAACCCACCGCCAGCTGCCTGAGGATCAGCTTGCCTCTGTCGGCATAACCCCCGGGCAGGTCAGGCTCTCGGTGGGCCTTGAGAGCGCAGACGACATTATCGCCGATCTTAAGGCAGGCCTCGCGGCGGTATAGTATGCCCCCGCCGGTAATATCAAAGGCGCAGTATAATGGTGCTCATATAAACATATAACAAAAAGCGAAGGCGATTTCCCTTCGCTTTTATCGTACTTCACGCATAACGCTGCCGCCGCTCAAGTTGTCTAAGTAAAGGTCGAGATAACTATAAAGCTTTGACATTTGCAATTTCCGGGGCGTGTATACTAAAGGAGGTTCTAAAGAAATTGAGCATAAGGTACAAGATGCTGATTCCCATGCTGCTTCTCACCTTTATAACGGCGGCGGCGCTGCTTGGGGCGTCTGTCTATATTTTTAACGATTATGTAGAGGGAACCACTCAAAGTGAGCTTGAGGGCTACCAGAACGTGGTTGTAAGCCATATAGACGATATGCACTCTATGGCGACCACAAGCACGGGCATGATAGCCTCGGACTCGCGGATACAGGCCGCGCTGGTCGCGGGCGATCGCGAGGCGCTTATTGCCCGCGCAACGGAGCTCCAGGCGCAGACGGGGGTGGAGTTTTGCACCATCACCGACGCGGAGGGAAACGTTCTGGCCCGCTCCCACGATCCTGGCAACTTCGGCGATTCCGTCGCCTCCCAGAAAAACATTGCCGAAGCACTTGACGGCAACAGCTTTACCGGGATAGAAACCGGCACGGCGGTAAAGCTTTCGATACGTTCGGGCGCTCCGGTTTACACCGCCGAGGGGGCCGTGGCCGGCGCGGTTTCGACCGGCTACCGGCTGGATCAGGATACGTTTGTAGACAGGATGAAGGCCATTATCGGCTCAGAGGTTACGATTTTTCTGGGTGACGAGCGCATCTCCACAACGGTTGTGGGGGCGGACGGCGCCCGCGCCGTAGGCACCACCGCCGATCCGGTCATAAGCGCTCAGGTTTTGGGGGGGACGCCACACTACGGCAAGGCCGCGGTAGTAGGACACGACGCCTTTGTAAACTACAGCCCCCTTAAAGGCGCGGACGGCGGCGTGGTCGGCATGACCTTTGTGGGCAAGTATACCGTCGAAAGCGTAGCCGCCACCTACGATTTCTTTTTGCGGGGCGGAATCATAGCCCTGATAATACTGGTTGTCGCAACCCCGCTTATTATAATTCTGGCAAGACGCACAGTATTACCGGTTCACGCTATACTCAAGGCGGCCGAAACCATTGCCGAGGGCGACGTGGATGTATTCGTCGAGGTTAATACCAGAGACGAAATGAAGGCCCTGGCCGATTCCTTTAACCGGATGGTGGCGGAGATGAAGCGCCAGTCGCGCGATATTGCGCAGGTGGCGGGCGGAGATTTGAGCGGCGAGGTAAACGTAAGATCGGGTAAGGACGCGGTCGGAATCGCCCTGCGCTCCATGCTCGAAATGAACAACGAGATCTTCGCCATGATTATCGAGGCCTCTAAACAGGTTTCGGGCGGGGCGATGCAGATGGCGGACGGCGCGCAGAACCTTGCGCAGGGCTCCACCGAGCAGGCGGCCTCTATCGAGGAGCTCTCGGCGGCCATAAGCCTGACCTATGAAAAGACCCGCGTAAATACCCGAGACGCCGGGGAAGCTTTAGAAATAATAAACCGCGTCGGGGAGCTCATGAACGGCAGCATGAGCTCAATGAACGAAATGCTAACAGCCATGGCCGGAATCTCCGAGGCCTCCGACAGGATATCCAGAATCATAAAGGTTATAGACGACATCGCCTTCCAGACAAATATTCTGGCCCTTAACGCGGCGGTCGAGGCGGCCAGGGCCGGACAGCACGGCAAGGGGTTTGCCGTTGTGGCCGACGAGGTCCGCAACTTGGCCGCGAAATCCGCCGCCGCCGCGAGGGAGACCTCCGAGCTTATCGCCGGCAGCGCAAGCCGCGTAACCGAGGGCAACCAGATAGTAGAGCGCACCAACGAAAGCCTCAAGGCGGTGGCCGAGTGCGCCCAGCGGAACGCCGAGGCAATCAATAAGATTTCTTCAGCCAATCTGGAGCAGGAAAAGGAGCTCTCCCGCATATCGGAGGGCATCCAGCAGATTTCCGCCGTAGTGCAGGCAAACAGCGCCACGGCCGAGGAATCGGCGGCCACCAGCGAGGAGATGTCCTCACAGTCGAGTCTCCTCACAGAGCTTGTATCCCGCTTCAAGCTGCGCGAAGCCGACGCGGCCAACCCTGGCCCCCGGGCGGAGAATAGCCCGGCGCCCCGAATCCCCGCGAACACCGGCATGAGAATAGACTACGGGGACGCCGACAAATATTAATACTATTCCGCATTATTCCCCCCGCCAGAGGCGGGGGGAATAATAGTCGGGTGAAGCGGCGCTATGGCGGAGGTTTACATTGCGAGGAGCTCGGTAAGCTCGCCCAGGAACCTGTCGATATCCTGCCTTGTCACGTCGTTGTGGGTGAGAAAGCGAAAGCCCCGGCTCATTTCGCCGTAGATCTTTATTCCGCGCTCCAAAAGCCTTGCGGGAAGAGCCGCCTTCCAGGCGGGGGATTTGTCTATGCCCGCGAAGACCATGTTGATTTCAACGGCTTCCATATCCACGGTGATATTATCCATACCGTTCAGGGCCGAGGCGAGATACCGGGCGTTTTCATGATCCTCCAGGAGGCGTTTGGTCATAACCTCCAACGAGACTATACCCGCCGCCGAAATCACGCCGCTCTGGCGCATTCCGCCGCCCAGCATTTTGCGGTAAGCGCGCGCTTTTTCCACAAAGCCTTCGTTCCCGGCTAGAATCGCGCCCACGGGCGAACAAAGCCCCTTTGAAAGGCAGCAGGAAACGGTGTCGCAGTATTGGGTCAGTTCCTTTACGTCGATTCCGAGAGCCGCTGCGGCGTTAAAGACGCGGGCGCCGTCTACGTGGACGGGTACGCCCCGCGAACCGGCTAGGGCGTAAACGTCGGCCATAACCTCCCTGGGAACCACCCGGCCGTTGCCGAGGGCGTTTTCGAGGCAGATGAGCCCCGCCCTTACCTGGTGGATGTCGGCGGGCCGGAAGGCCGCTTCGATCATTTTTACGTCGGGAACCTCGCCAGGATAATTAAGGGTGCGGGCTATTCCCCCCGCGAGAACGGATATGCCGCCTACCTCCATGTTGAACATGTGGCTTTCGGCGCCGAGAATTACCTCCTTGCCCCTTACCTCGTGAGCGAGGGACGCCACGATATTGCCCATGGTCCCCGAGGCTACGAAGAGCGCGGCTTCTTTCCCCAGCATTTTGGCGGCCAGCTTTTCCAGGCGGGCGGTGGTGGGATCGTCCCGCGCCACGTCGTCGCCGACCTCGGCGACGGTTATGGCGTCGTACATTTCTTTTGTAGGGCGGGTTACGGTATCGCTGCGCAGATCAATAATTTTCAAATCCTTCATCCCCTTTTCTATACAGAATTGTACCATTATAAGGCAAAAAAGTAAATCGTTGCCCCGGTGGGCTTATAATTTAATATTATTTTGGGCTGAGAGCTAATATTTTTATTGACTTATAAAAAAGTTAAAAAAACGTTTACATTTTTAGCCCCCGCAGACTCTTTTCAAAGAGTATCGAAATATGGTATCATACAGATAGCAATGTCGAAATATCTCGAAGGGGGCATGCCTGTGACTGTTATTCAAAAAGAACGGACTTTGAGGCTTTGCGGCCTGATAATAACGCTTATTCTTACGGCTGCGCTTATATTGGCGGGGGCGCGGGGAGCTAAAGGGGCGGTGACTATAAAGACGCAGGCCGCGGCGGACAGCGTCCCGGGCGGTATCAGGGGGATAGACGTATCCAAGTGGCAGGGCAATATAAACTGGGAAAGCGTGGCCAAAGACGACGTAAGCTTTGTGCTGGCCCGGGCGACTCTGGGTATAGAGGTCGACGAAACCTTTTACCGCAACGCTACAGGCGCTCACGCCGCGGGAATTAAGGTGGGAGCCTATCACTACGCCAAGTTCACCGACTATGCCAGCATGATGAAGGAAGCCGAGCTCTTTATTAAGCAGCTTGATCAGGTTACCCTCACTTACCCGGCGGTTCTTGACGTGGAGGCGGCGAGGGGGTTGACCAAGAGCGCGCTCGCTACCCTATGCTCACAGTTTTTAGAGGAGGTTCGCTCGTCGGGCTACGACGTGATGCTCTATACATACGACAACTTCATAGATCCCTATCTTAACATGAGCCTTCTCGGCGACTATAAGATCTGGGTAGCAAATTATCTCGCCGAACCGAACCGGGGCCAGAGCGTCTGGCAGTATTCTTCCTACGGCAGCATAAGCGGCATAACCGGCCGGGTGGATCTCAACGTGGCCTACGAGGATATTTCGGTGGGCGGCGCGGGGGACGACGTCCTGCTATATGTCGACGCCGACGTTTCCCGCAGTATCAAAGAGACGCTCAATCAGCGCTACAACGCGGGCCTGCCGTTGGATTCCCTAAATATGGAGGATATGAGCCGGGCCATTTCGGTGGGCCTTCAGCTTGAGGTAAACAGCCAGTTCGGGATATCGCTGCCCATATACGACCAGGTCGGGGACGACGCCCTCTACCAACTTGCCAGTATCAATTATGTTCCGGGGCAAACATCCGGCAATATCACCTGGCTTACCCAGGTCAGGCTCTTTTACATGGGCCACTATACGGGCTACCCCACCGGCTCCTACGACGACGCCACCGTAGAGGCGATCCGGCTTTATCAGTCGCAAAACGGCCTGGAGGCGAGCGGGCTGCTTAACCAGGCTACGGTTTGGGCCTTAATGGGGATGTAGCGCAAATAGCTAAAGAGCCGCGCTCAGTAAAAAGCACAAAAGCTCTTCCCGCCTGGGAGGGGCTTTTGTTTAGGCCGGTATTATAACTCTCAACAAGAGTATAATAAAATGATGACAAATGAGCACAAAGGACAGGCAGTCTGCATAATACTATTGTATATATAGTCGATCAGCTTGAAAAGCTCTAATACTAATCCGCAAATAAAGTGCTTTTATAATATTATTCTATTGCTTCCCCCGCCAGAGGCGGGGGAAGCAATAGAAAGAAGTATTTTAAATGCGGAATAGTATAAATATCAATAAAAATTAAGCAAAAATTAGGCGCTTGCAAACAAATTTAAAATATGGTATTATTTATGGGTAATTATGGGGAAATATCTATGGATAAGGTGAGCTTTATGACAGAGCTGGTTAAGTCAAAACTGGGCGACAAAGAAATAAGAGATAAGGCGCTTGCGGTTAGAATGAGCGCGTATAAGTACGCCGACGGAGCGCTCGACGTTATGGCGCTTGCGGAGCAGCACGGGTTTTCTGTGCATCCGTGCAAAACTAAGAAAAATATTCAAAGCTTTATTGTTGTGGATCTGGATGAAGACCTGGAGGGCGCCCCTATTCCAGGCACGCACAAATTTATCGGGTATAACGTTTCGCTACCTGTTGAACGCAGGCGCAGAGGAATCGCCCACGAGCTGGGGCATTATTTCCTGCATGACGGCGGAGGCGAAATAAGATCCTACCAGGCTGCCTGCCCGGACCATGGAACCGAGG
>JAITVF010000002.1 GCA_031285945.1 Oscillospiraceae bacterium | reverse complement strand
AAAAGGTGGTCACCGAGGGCGGTGTTAACTACGCGCGCAACGTTCTTGAAAAGGCCTTCGGCTCCCAGGTAGCCTCCTCGCTTCTTGACCGTGTGACCAAGAGCCTCAAGACCAAGGCGTTTGAGTTTATACGCAAGGCCGACTACAAGAATCTTATGACCACTATTCAGAGCGAAAACCCGCAGACCATAGCCCTTATACTCTCCTACGCGCGTAGCGACCAGGCCTCCACCATAATCTCGGAGCTTCCCAAAGAGGTCCGCATCGAGGTTGTGGAGAGAATCGCCAAAATGGACAGAACCTCCCCCGAAATCATAAGCCAGGTCGAAAAGGTTCTCGAGCGCAAGTTCTCCTCTATGGTTTCTGTCGACTTTATGGAGGTTGGCGGCATAAACTACATCGCCGACGTCATGAACCACATCGACCGCTCCAGCGAGAAGTTTATCTTCGACGAGCTCTACAAGCGCGACGCGCGGCTCGCCGACGACATTCGCAAAAAGATGTTCATCTTCGAGGATATCGCGGTGCTCGACCCCATGGCCATCCAGGCGTTCCTGCGGGAGGTCGACTCCAAGGATCTGGTCGTCGCCCTCAAGGGCACCACTCCCGAGGTTACCGAGGTTATCTTCCAGAATATGAGCCAGCGCATGGGCGAGACCGTACGCTCCGACATGGACTACCTGCACAACGTCCGCATGAGAGACGTAGAGGAAGCCCAGCAGCGCATAGTCTCAATTATCCGCAAGCTGGAGGACGAAGGAGAAATCGTCATCTCCAAGGGCGGCAAGGATGAATTTATCGACTAGACAGGGCATGATAACAATTAAGCGTAAGCTGATCAACCAGGAGAGGCTCTGTTTATGACGGGAATAACACCAGGCACAGCAAGCCCGCAGCGTTCGCCCAGAATCGTAAAGTATGCCGCGGTCGTAGAAGACTCGGCCGGTACGGGCCCGCAAAAGGCCCCGCCGCCCGAGCCCGCCCGGGCGGGAATAATCAAAAAGCAGTTTATGGAGCGCGGCGCCCTCACGGCGCCGGGCCCCGCCATGCCCGCCCGCGACGCCTATCTGGACGAGCTTAACCGCCTTAAGGTGGAGATAAAGCAAAAAGAAGACGAGCTAAAGGCTCTGGGCCGCGATATCGACAGCGCCGGCAAGGCAAGGGCGGCCGATGCTTTCTCGGTCGAGGCGGCCGAGGCGACAGCCTCAGATATTATGGCCAGAGCCGAGTTTAAAGCCTCGCAGATTATCTCAGACGCCGGGCAGGAGGGCGTGCTCCTGCGGGAGCAGGCCAAAAACGACGGCTATCTTGAGGGGTTTTCCAAGGGCTACGAGGAGGCCGTCAGGGAGTTTCGCGAAAAAAACGAGCCGGTGGCCGTCGAGCTCTCAGATATGCTAGACGGAATCTCGGACTATTACCGGAATATGCTGGCAGGCCAGGGAAAGGATATGACCAGGCTGAGTATCGCGGTGGCCGAAAAAATCCTGGGGCAGGCCTTTGAGGCCGATCAGACTCTCGCGGCCGCCATGCTGCGGGGAATAATCGAAGAGCACAGCCGCGAGGAGTATATAAAGGTTACCCTCTCGCCCGATCTCGCCCCCATAAGAGCAAAGGCGGGGGACAAGGTTCGCGCGCTTATCGAGTCGATGGCCAAAAACGTCACACTCAGCGTCGACCGGGACGCCCCTCCCGGCACCGCGGTGATCGAAATGCCGGGTGGGCTTGTCGACGCCAGCATTCAGACCCAGCTCGATAACCTGACTCAGATCATACAGTCAGAGCAGGGAGTATAGAGGCAGTATGAGGTATCACCCAAATGAGCTTTAACTCCGCGATCGACAGGATAGCGCGCGCCGACCCCTACAACTATATGGGCAAAATCGACAAGATTGTCGGCATGATGGTCGAGTCGGTAGGCCCCACCACAACGGTGGGCGAGCTTTGCCGCATACACAACCCCGACGGAGGCGGAAGCTATATAAACGCCGAGGTGGTGGGCTTTCGCGAAAACCGCGTCCTCCTTATGCCCTACGAGGATCTTTCGGGCATATCGCCCGGCAGCCTGGTTGAGGGAACCAAAACCAGGCTTAAGATTCCGGTTTCGGACGCGCTGATAGGCCGCACTGTAGACGCGCTGGGAAGAACTATAGACGAAATGGGCCCCTTAAGCGACGCGACCGCCCGCTACGAGGTCGAAAGCGCTTACGCCAACCCCCTCTCGCGGCCCCGCATCGATACGGTAATGACCTTTGGGGTAAAGGCTATCGACAGCGTATTGACCATAGGCAAGGGCCAGCGCATGGGAATCTTCGCGGGCTCGGGCGTTGGCAAATCCACCCTTATGGGCATGATCGCCCGCAATGTGCACGCCGATATCAACGTTATAGCCCTGGTGGGGGAGCGCGGCAGGGAAGTGCTCGAGTTTATCCAGCGTGATCTCGGCCCCGAGGGTATGCGCCGCAGCGTGGTTGTGGTGGCTACCTCCGACCAGCCCTCCATGCTCCGCCTTAAATGCGCCATGAGCGCCACCGCCGTAGCCGAATACTTCCGCGATCAGGGCAAGGACGTTCTGCTTATGATGGACAACCTCACCCGCTTCGCGATGGCCCAGCGCGAAATAGGCCTCGCAACCGGCGAGCCGCCCGTCTCCAGGGGGTACACCCCCTCTATGTACACCGCCCTTCCAAAGCTGCTCGAGCGCACAGGCAACTTTGGCAGGGGCTCGATCACCGGCATCTACGCCGTTCTCGTTGAGGGCGACGACACCAACGAGCCCATCTCCGATACGGTGCGCGGCATCATCGACGGGCATATTATACTCTCGCGCAAAATAGCCGCCCGCAACCACTACCCGGCCATAGACGTTCTTGGCAGCATAAGCCGCCTTATGAACGACATTGTGCCGCGCGACCAGATGGCCGCCGCCAATAAGCTGCGCAACATCATGGCCGTCTACGAGCAAAATTTCGACCTTATAGCCATAGGCGCCTACAAAAAAGGCTCTAACCCGGCGCTGGACGCGGCCATTGAAAAGATCGACAAAGTCAACGCCTTTTTACAGCAGGAGGTCGGCGAAAAATTCTCTTACGAGCAGACTGTCGAGTTAATGAAGCAGGTTATCGCGTGAGGCTTTATAAATAAAACTTACGTTTATTTTTGTAATTGTCCTAAAAAGTCGCAATTCATCTTCCCGGAATTTCCTCTTACTTATCGGGAATATCGTCGCAAAATCAGCGCCTGTGAGACCGGTGTATTACCGGTATAATATACAATTATCCTCACAGACATTCGTGACATTGCCCATTTTTCGCTTTGGCCGATATCTCAAGCTTAAAGGCGCGGGGGCTCCCGGATGATCTGCGTGTTTTTCGGCGGAGCGCAATATTCTTACCCGGAGGCTCCCACATGAAGAAGTTCAGCTTTTCCCTCCAGCGGCTCATGGGCTATAAGGAGCAGATCCTTGACGTTGAAATAACGGTTCTGGCCGACATGAACGCGGCCCTGAACGGCTTTTTGGCGGAGCTTAGCGAGCTTGAGAGCCAGCACGAGCAGCGCGGCGCCCTGCTAAGGGAAAAGGCCCGGGCGGGCATTTCGGCCGTAGAGCTCGAAACCCACAAGAATTACCTGACCTCCCTCGATTTTTCAATCAAGCAGAAAAAGCAACAGATTAAAATGCAGCGCATGGCCATTGATAAGCAGATGGATAAGGTCCGCGAGGCCAAGGTTGAGATTTCCACAATGGAAAAGCTCAGGGAAAAAAAGCTGGAGGAATATAACTACGCCGCCAGAAAAGCCGAGGAGCTTATGATAGAGGAATTCGTTTCCTTTTCAAGAACCGCGGAAGCGTCCGTTTGAACGCAACAAAATTCGACAAATCGCGCACTTTATCTATTAGAGCTGGCTTTTCGATAGCATTCAGCCCCCCCAAAGGGCTGCCGCTATAAAAAATTACGAAAGAAAGGAGGAAGCGGATGAAAATACAAAGCGCTCTCAGCGCCGCCCCTCAGTCTCCCCCCCGCGTCCCGGTCGACGCTCAGGGCTATTCGGAGTCGGCCTTCGAGGATCTTTTAAAGGACGCCATGCAAACGACCAGCACCCCCCCACCCCCGCAAGAAAAGCCGAAGGCTCCCGATAATCTCAAAGATAAGGAGCCGGCCGTAAGGGCGGAGGACCCGGCGGAGGAAGCCCCAAAGGCAGAGGACTTGGCGCCCGGCAAAGCCCCCCCTAGGGCAAAAGAGTCCGAAGCAGGCGCGGAGGACGAGCCGAGCGAGGCCGTGGCGCAAAATCTTCTGGCCGCGGCAGCATCCCCGATTGTAAGCTTCCAGAAGGACGAAACAGTCGTGACGGACTCAGAGAATCTACAGGTCGGAGCGGTTACTGCGTCCGATAAGTCCCAGAGCGGGCAAGCCGTACAGATTCAGGCGCCGCCGGCAGGCCCGGTCGACCCTTCGCGGCAGACGGCTCTTCAGGCGGAATCCGCCCTTCAAAGCGAGGACGACCCCGCGCGGCGGGACACAACCGGCATAGAGATTGTTCACGCAGAGCAAAAATCCCCCGAGGCGCATGAGGCTCAGGCAATCGCGAATCCCGCGGAAATACCGGCCGACCCAAAGGCGCAGGCCCGGTTCGACGCCATGGTGAGCAAGGCGGAGGAGGAGCTAAAGGGTATGCAGCCCCAGGACGAGTCTGCGGCCGAGCCCCCCCTGGAAACCGCGCGAACACCCGGAGAAGCGGCGCCCCGCGCAGCGGCCAAGCCCGTAATGGAGGAGGTCGAAGCCCTTAAGGAGGATACCCCCGAGCCGATAGCCTCGGTTCACGCGCAAACGGCGGCGGTCGAGGAGCTCTCCCGGGAAATCGGCTCGGAGGAGCCTCAGGCGGCCGAAGCCACCGAAGCGCCCACCCCCGCAAGGCAGGTAGAGGCTCAGATCGCCGAGCGACTCGAGGAGGGCAAAAGCGAGTTCACAATGCGGCTTAACCCCGAAAGCCTGGGCCGGGTCACCGTAAAGCTTGTTATGGATGACGGAAAGCTGGCCGTACATATCGCGGCGGCAACTCAAAAGGCGGTCGACGCTCTCAAAAAAGAATCAGAAGGCCTTATGGCGTCAATGCGGCTCGCCGGCGTCGCCGTTGAAACGGTAGTCGTAGTCCCCGAAACTGATTCGGCCTCCGGCCACATGGAAAGCCCCTTCGACATGGCAACGGGCCAGGGCGGGGAAGGCGCTGGCGAGCAGGGCCAGCAGGGCGGCCCTGCGGCGGGAAGAGCCTACGCAAGCGCCGACGAATCCCCCGAGGCCCTAAAACGCGAAGCTCAGCCCGACCGGCTCCTCGATCAGGCCGTATGATTTTTTCCCTTACGAAAGGAGTGCTACAATGGCAGTAAACGGAGTAGGCGCCTCTCAGGACTGGTTTATCCAGGATAAGACGCTCGGCTCAAGCAGTGTAATCACCGGCAAGGATTCCTCGCAAATGTCTATGGACGACTTTTTCAGCCTCCTCACCGCCCAGATGACCAATCAGGATATGCTAAACCCCCAGACCGACACCGACTACATAGCGCAGATGGCGCAGTTCACCACTTTGCAGGGCATTAACACCATTATGGAGTATCAGCTTTCCTCCTACGCGAGCTCCTACGCGGGCAAGACCGTATCTATAGCCTACACCGGCGAGAACGGCCAGCTCACCAAAACCGAAGGGCTTGTCAGCAGCGTGAGCTTTTACGACGGCGAACCCAAGGTTGTGGTAAACGGAGTCTCCTACCCCCTTTACTCGGTGATGGAAATAAAGTCTGGCGCGTCTTCCTCAACCGGCGGCACCGGCGAAACGGCCGACCCGGACGAAATCGAAACTGCCGACGGCATCACCATGGAATCGGCCTCGGCCTATATAGGCAAGAACGTAACGGTCGAGTTTGAGGATGGCGACGGAACCGATACCGCCTACGGCAAGGTTACCGGGCTTTCCCGCCACGAGAACGGCAAGGTTCAGGTCATAATAGACGGCGAGGCCTACTACGCCAGCCGCATTATCGAGGTAGAAGGGATTCCCCTGGCGGAAGAAGACGACGAGTAAGCACCCCGGTCGCTTCCCACGGCAAGCCACCGCCCGCATAAGGATTTTTTCACACAGCTATGAAGGGTGGTTACCATGAGTGAGATAAACAGGCTGAACATCCCGATAACAACCGGCCGCCCAGGACCCCGGGCGACACTTCCGGGGGTAAGTATTCAGGGCCCGGGCACCGACCCCAAAACCGGCAAAACCTTTCGCGAGCTGCTCGAGGTTTCGGTTCCCAGAGCGCAGGAGCTAACCTTCTCTAAGCACGCGCTCCAAAGAGTTGAGCAGCGCGGCATAAGCCTTTCCCAGAAAGATCTGCAAAGGCTTAACGACGCGGCGGGTATGGCGGGGGAAAAGGGCATAACCGATTCTCTGGTTTATATGAACGACACGGCGTTTATCGTCAACGTTCCAAACAGGGTGGTTGTCACCGTCGTGGACTTTAGCGATTCGGATCAAAGTGTGTTTACCAATATCAACGGCGCGGTGATTTTATAAGCAGCCGGACCTTTTAAGGAAGCTGCTGCGCCCCGAATGACAGACGGGCGCAACGCTGATACAAATCACCGGCCTTCCCAAAATTCAGATAACTGAAAGGAAGACCTGTACTTATGATGAGATCTCTCGATTCCGCCGTCGCCGGACTGCGGGCGCATCAGACCAAAATGGACGTTATCGGTAACAACATCGCCAACGTTAACACCTACGGCTTTAAATCGAGCCGCGCCAGCTTCTCGGACGTTTACTACCAGACTCTCAGCGCGGGCAGCGCGCCTATGACCGCCACTGGCGGCACAAACCCCACTCAGATCGGTTACGGCGCAACTGTTGCTACTATCGACGTTCTCAACTCCCAGTCGGGCCCCGGCTCCACCGACCGCGCCATGGACGTTTATATCGCGGGCGACGGCCTGCTTGCCGTAAAAGACTCTGACGGCAACCTTATGTATACCCGCCTTGGCATCTTAGGCTTTGACGCCAAAGGAAACCTTGTAGACGGTAACGGCAACTTTGTCCAAGGCTATTCCGCCATCAGCATGGACGGTACGATCAATCCCGATGACCTGGGCAAAATTACGGCCCCTCCCGAAATGCTCGACCAGCTCACAAATATTTCAATCGGCCCCAACGGCGAGATTATAGGCACCATGCCCGGCGACGTTGAAACCGAGCAGAACATCAAGCGCCCCCCGTGGCTTGTTTCGGCCACACCTACCGGCGAAAACGCTCAGAATGTCCAGGGTGACATTAAGGTTACCATGGAGTATCTTTCCACCATGGCCCAAGGCTCGACCCTGCCCGACTGGATCGTGCCCGAGTCGCTTAAGCTTTTGCCAAATTCAATGCTCAACGGCGAATATACTATTTCTTACGACGAAGCCAGACGCCAGATTCAGTTTATACAGGGCGAGGGCGCAGACGCCGAGGTTCTGTTTACAGGAGCCTATCGTCAGGGCAGCGAGGTCGAGCTTGTAAACGCCAAGGGCGAAAAAGCCGCGAGCCTCACGACTCATGGCTACACTGTTCCCGCAGACGGAAGCGAAACAGATATTTCCTTTACCATGAATCAAACCGTCACCGTCAACTATACTGACGCGGGCGGAACCCTCCACACCGAGAGCGCCATATACGATGGAACGCCCCAGCTTACTGTCGGTGACATTCTGTTGCAGATCGATCCCGACGCCGTTGACAAAACCGACGTTAAATCTCTGAGCCGCGATGACTCCGCTGCGATAGACTGGCTCGACAGCCTGATGCTTTCCGAAACCAGCAGTATTCCCGAGGACACCAAGCTTGTACTCCAGGCTGGCGTAACCAAAACCGTTACCCCCAGCTACAGCAGAAACGATCACCTTAACTGGATGGATGAGGACGCCGTCGCATCGCTCGTTAAGCAGCTCAACGTTCCGGGCACCTGCGAGATCTCGGTCGAGAAGGTTACCGGAGGTTATGAGTTCACCGTAACAGCGTCTGACGGAACCACTACGTGCACGTCGAACGTTGTCGCCGGAGCCGGCGATCCCGTTAAGTTTACTTTTGACGAGGGCACGGCTGCCGAGGTTGTAATCTCCCTCGGCGAAATGAGCGCGGAAAACTTTATTGACAACGCCAACGGAATCACCGACAGCTTTTACACTTCTTCCGGCCTCGACGCAGACGCGATCTCCAAGGCCTTGGCGACCAAGGGCGCAGAGGGCGAGTTCTCGATCAGCTATGCCACTGACGGCAAGGTGACCTTCACCTATCCTGATGGCGGTAAGGTTGTGACTGGAGCGCTTGCAGATGGCGACGATATAGTAATTGACGGCGTTACTATTGGCAAGTTTACTGATGCCTTTAAAACCGCAGTCGGAGCTGCGGACGCCGCGAAGGTTCTGGGTTCTTATGGCACTTATTCCCTTAAGACGGGTGGCGAAGCGTTTGCCAGCCTCTCTGAAAAGAATACTCTGCGGCTTGTGGACGGCAACACCAATGCCACTATCACCGAAGTCACCTACAGGAGCGGATCCCGCGTTACCCTTGGTGATCTCACCCTCCAGGTAGATGAGAAAGCTATCGGCGACATGTTTGATGCGCGCGGCGACATAGACGCCAGCAACCTTGCCCTCGGCGAGGTTGCCCTGACCGAGAAGGAAGACTGGCTCTATGACGCCAACGTCGCGAGCGCACAGCCTGGCATCGGCGAAGCAATAACCATCGGCAACATAGCCATAGCAAAGGTTCCCAACATGATGGCAATGGAGCAGGCGGGGGACAGCTACTTCGTTACCAGCGCAAACTCGGGCGAGGCGGTCTACACAAAGCCCGGCACCAACGAAACCGGCACCTTGGACGCGGGCTACCTCGAAATGTCCAACGTGGACGTTTCCAAGGAGTTCACCGAGATGATCACAACCCAGCGCGGCTTCCAGGCAAACACCCGAATCATAACCGTTTCCGACCAGATGCTCGAGGAGCTTGTAAATCTTAAGCGCTAATTTTTAAATAAACCCACCGCGACGGGGGAACAGTAACTTATCCCCCGCCGCGGCGGGCTGTTGCGATTCAGAGCAATGCGCCAAAATAACCGGAAATTCGATGCCGTATGGCGCGCATTGCTCTATCGGCCATATCCGGCGGTTGCCACCCGCAGGTGGCGAGCCGGATAGCCATGCCCGCTATAGCAATTGTAGATAAGACTTTTTCCGCTCATTTCTTACAATTGCTATAGCATTATCCTCCGCCCTGTTAACGATCGAATTTATGCGAGGTGCAAAGCCTTATGATCGAACTTACAAAGCTCAACAAAAAGAAGTTTTTTTTAAACGCCGATCTTATCGAAACTATCGAGTCCACGCCCGATACCGTTATAACCCTGCGCAACGGCAAGCTCGTGTTAGTAGAGGAGTCGCCGGGGGACGTGGTAGAAAAGGCGCTTACATTTAAGCGCGGGCTTTTGCTGCCCTGAGCGTTTTAGCACCAGTTTTGCCCGGCTGCGCGCCGGTATCACCATCACCCTCAAGGGGTACGGGGGATAGATAAAGTATGAACATATCGTTTGTCATCGGATTGGCGGTCGCGTTCGGCCTCGTCGTCTGGGGGATTTTGGATTCCGGCGATCTTATGTCCTTTTGGGATATGGCCAGCGTTATTATCACCATCGGCGGAACCCTCGCGACCCTGTTCGCGAGCTTTCCTCTGCGGGATTTTCTCAAGATGTTCCAGCATTTTCCCATTCTTTTGGGGCTGGGGAAGCAGAAATGGGATCCTATCTATTATATCGATACAATGACCGACCTCTCTCAGGAGGCGCGCAAAAAGGGGCTTCTCGCCCTGGAGGACAGGGTAGCCGAGTTTGAGGACCCTTTCCTGCGCGATTCGGTCATGCTTATTGTCGACGCCATGGAGCCCGACAAGGTGCGCGATCAGCTCGATAACGAGATCGGCAACATCGAGGCCCGCCACTCTACCTGCTGGAATCTCTACGATAAGGGCGCGGCCCTTGCCCCCGGCTTTGGTATGATCGGCACCCTTATCGGGCTGATAAACATGCTCGCCGGCATGGACTTTGAAGAAGAGGGCGGCGCCCAGACCCTTGCCGCAAACATGGCCATTGCGCTGATTACCACATTTTACGGCTCAATGCTCGCCAACGTAGTGTTTATGCCCATAGCCAACCAGCTGCGCATAGCCCATAACGAGGAGATGCTCTGCAAGGAGATCATCATCGAGGGCATTATATCCATACAGGCCGGCGAAAACCCGCGCCACATAAACGAAAAGCTGATGGGCTACCTTACCCGCAGGCAGCGCGAGCAGCACGCCGCCAAGCAGGGAGTCGAATAAGCCCGCCGCATACGGCGCAATTAGTAATGAGGTGAACCGATTTGGCCAGAAGAAAACAGGCGGAGGAAAGCGGCGGCGGCAGCGAATGGCTAAATACCTACGCCGACATGGTTACCCTGCTGCTTACGTTTTTTATCCTGCTTTACTCTATGAGCTCCCTTGACTCGGCTAAGTTTAATATGATGGTAAAGGCTTTTGCGAGCTCGAGCTCCTCCTCCGAGCAGATTATACTCTTTTCGGACGGCGACACCACCGGCGAGGGGCTGGTGGGCGGCGCGCCCTCAGACCTTCCCGCCGAATCGCCGGAAGAAGCCAACCTTGATACGATTTTTCAGGCGCTGACCGAGTACGCCGAGTCGCACAGCCTGGAGGATTCGGTTAACGTATCGCAGGGCGAGGGGTACGTCTTCGTTCAGTTTATGGACAATATGCTCTTTGAGCCAAATAGTGCCACACTAAAAACAGAGCATCTGGAAATACTAAACTTTGTGGGAATGGGTATAAAGTCAATACAGGATCAGCTTAAGGTAATAAGAATTGACGGCCACACCGCCGCTATTCCCGAGGTGGAGGATTACCCCGTTTCCGACTGGCGGCTCTCGGCCGACCGCGCCAACGCGGTGCTAATTTACTTTGAGGAAAATGTAGGACTTGATTCTTCCAAAATGATCCAGACCGGATTCGGCAAGCAGGTCCCAATAGTTGATAACAACGACCCTGCCCTACGTTCACGCAACCGCAGGGTAGAAATTCTTATAAGCACCGAAAGTATTATAAGGGACGAATTAAACAATATTTACGAGAACCTTCGCGAATAGCATCCAATTTTCTGGTAAAACAGATCTTTTTGTGATATACTGTATGATGGGCCGTGTGAGTGCGTTCTTTTTTTAATTTAAGTCACAATATAAGCAGCTTGTGCGGCGCGGCCGGCTTAGGGCGCTAGGCATTGGGGGGAGATTAAGTGGAAGTACTTTCGCAAAGCCAGATTGACGATCTGCTCAATTCACTCACCTCCGGCGCTATGGATATAGAAGAAGCCCATGAGGACGCTGCCGCCAAAAAGGTTAAGGAGTACGATTTCCGCTCACCCAAGCGCTTTACCAAGGAGCAGCTTAAAATAGTGAGCAGCGTGTACGAAAATTATTCGAGGCTTCTTTCCTCGTACCTGACCGCCATGCTGCGGCTCTATGTGAATATAGAATGCGTTAATATCGAGGAGCAGCGCTACTCTGAGTTTAACAACGCCCTGCCCGACACCGTAATGTCGGCCCAGGGGGAGCTGCGTTTTTCCGGCGCCGGCGAGGAAAACAACACCATTATTATGGATATCTCCAAGCCCATAGCCTTTGTTATAATCGAGCGGCTTCTCGGCGGCTCGGGGGACGGGCTTGAGGTTGACCGAGACTTTACCGAGATTGAAATGTCCCTGATGGAAAACATGTTCAAGGGCGTTTTTCCCCAAATGTCCGACTCGTGGTCCAACTATTTCGAGGTGGACGCCCTCTTTCGCAAGCTCGAGACAAACTCCCGCCTTATACAGTCCATCAGCGCGGACGAAACCGTGGTTATACTCATGCTGGACGCCAGCATCAAGGATATAACGGGCGCGATAAGCATCTGCGTGCCGGCCGTCTGCCTGGAGGAAATGCTTAAAAAGATCAACTCCCAGAATATACGCAATCTCAAAAGAATCAACTCCGCGGGCGACAGGGAGCGCCGGGAGCTGGTGATGGAATACCTGAGCGAGAGCGATCTCGAAATGCGCTGCGTAATAGGCCAGACTCAGATTACCCTGGGGGATGTTTTATATCTCGGCGTGGGCGACGTGCTTCAGCTCGATAAGCCGGTGGGCTCCCTGGTTGACCTGACGGTCGGCGAATCGCCATGGTTCCATGGGAAGATAGGCGTGCAGCGGAGCAAGAAGGCTTTTCAGGTCCTGGAAGTGCTGTGAGCCTGCGGGGCCTGTGAAGGCGCAGGATAACTAACGATGAGTGGGGATGCAAGCATGAACGATGAGATCTTCTCTACACTTGAAGTGGATACCATAGGCGAAATCATGAACATCAGCATGGGTTCCGCCGCTACAGCCGCCTCCACCCTTCTGGATAACAAGGTAAGCATAACCACCCCGATTGTAAACGTTGTGGATTTCGAAACCTTTGAGATAAAGGTTCTTGAGCCGGCAATCGCGGTGGAAATACAGTATGTTGAGGGTATCTCCGGCTCAAATATCCTGCTGCTGCGCCAGTCGGACGCCATAAAAATCCTCTCGCAGATGATGCAGTCGGAGCTGCCCGAGGACTACGTCTTAGACGAGATGGCCAAGTCGGCTATCTGCGAGCTGATGAATCAGATGATGGGCTCCTCGGCTACCGTGCTCAGCTGCTTTTTAGGCCGGTCCATCAACATCTCCACCCCCATAACCGTGCCCATTGAGGAATGGGGCAGCTTTAAGGAGGAGCATCTGCCCAACGAGCAGAACCTGCTCACCATAAAGTTTACCCTGAGCATCGACACCATTCTCGACAGCGAGTTTATCAGCGTTATGGATATCGGCCTCGCCAAAGAGATTATCGCCGTATCCTTAAACTTTGATTCCGACTCCGATCCGGTCTCATCGCCGGAGCCCGCGGCCCCTGCGCCCGCGCCGGCCGCAGCCCCGCCGCCCCCGCCCGCGTATCAGGCGCCGCCGCCGGCCTCTCCGCCTGCGTACCAGGCGCCGCCGGCCTCTCCGCCCGCGTATCAGGCGCCGCCCTACCAGCCTGTTCCGGCCGCGCCGCCCATGGCCCCCCCCGGCTACCCCGCGGGACCACCGGCAGCGGCGTATCCGCCGCCCTACCCATATCCGCCCTATCCTCAGCCACCCGCCTACGGCGGCTGGCCGCCGCCTCAGACCGCCGACCCCGTTCTTGTAAAGAACTACGCGTTCAACGATTTCGCCGATAACTCCGGCGTTACGGATCAGCCCCACAACCTGGATCTCGTTATGAACGTGCCGGTCACCGTAACGGTGGAGTTGGGCAGAACAAGGCGCAAGATAAAGGAAATTCTCGAGTTCGGCCAGGGCACGATTGTGGAGCTCGACAAGCAGGCGGGCAGCCAGGTTGACGTTATAGTAAACGGGCAGATGGTCGCCCGGGGCGACGTGGTGGTGGTGGACGACAATTTCTCGATCCGCATTACCGAAATCCTCAAGGCGCGCGATTCCCTCTCACCGGTTTAAGAAGCTCACTGTATATACATCAGCAAAAATGATTAGGTGGTGCAATCTCTTATGAGCAAAATCCTTGTGGTGGACGATGCGGCTTTTATGCGCATGATGATCAAAGACACCCTCAACAAGCTTGGTTACGACGACGTTGAAGAGGCGGCCGACGGCGCTATAGCCGTGGAGAAATACCAGCAGATAAACCCCGACCTCGTCATGCTCGACGTAACCATGCCCAACCTGGACGGGATTGGGGCGCTTCGGGCGATAAAGGAGCTTAATCCCGCCGCTAAGGTCGTCATGTGCTCGGCCATGGGGCAGGAGGCTATGGTGGTTGAGGCCATAAAGCTGGGCG
Source organism: Oscillospiraceae bacterium (assembly GCA_031285945.1). Classification (GTDB taxonomy): domain Bacteria; phylum Bacillota; class Clostridia; order Oscillospirales; family Ruminococcaceae; genus WRAV01. The sequence continues at coordinate 305 of JAITVF010000002.1, read as the reverse complement.
CGCTCGACTTTATAGTCAAGCCCTTTAAGCCCGACCGTATAGCCAAAACTATGAAGGCGGTGCTCGGATAACCCGCCCGAACCATAAATGAGGGAAGCTTGTGACTCCAGGCGATGTCGTCACCCTTCTGGGTGCGTTGGCCATTATTGTGCTGATGCTGGCCGGGACATGGCACGCTACCCGCTGGTATGCCAGAAAGGCCGGCGGATTCGCCGCCGGCACGGGCCGGTACATCAGGGTGATCGATCAGGCAAGGCTTGGCACCGGGTCTCTCGTCATCGTCGAGGCAGGCGGGGCTTATTACC
>JAITVF010000170.1 GCA_031285945.1 Oscillospiraceae bacterium | reverse complement strand
TTTAAAGGCCTCGTGCTGGTCCGAGGACATGACCCGTATAAGCTCCTGCGGGTAACCGTACACCTCCCAGATTTTATGGGGGGTAAGATTGGGGTCAACGGCGTGTATCACAAGAAGCTTTTCCATGGCCGAAAGCCTGTCCAGCTCAAGGGCCAGGGCCTCGTCGATCTGATACCCCACTATAAAGCGGGCGGTTACCTCCCCCTCGCTGGCAAGGTATAAAAGCTCGCCGTGCTCAAGCGGCGCAGCCGCCTCCGCCTCGGGCACCTGGATTCCCGCCGCCCGCATCATCTTGCGGTTACCCAGCATCACCCTGCGGCCGTCCAGCCAGGCGGTCATTCCCCTTGCCGTTTCAAACGAGGCGTTTTCTACCCGGCGCAGCATTGCGCCGTTTCCGCCTACCATTCCCATAAAAGCGTCGCTCATGGCGCTTTCCAGGTGGCATACAAGGCTGGCGGCGTCGAGTATGGCCTCGTCCACCCTCCCCTGGGCAAAGGACTTTATCCCCGTGATCTGAACGCTTGCCTTGGGGAAAAGATCGTTTTCGTCCAGGACCGCCGCGGTTATGTCGCAAAAATCCTCGACCGCCTTGTTTCCGCTGACCATTCCGCCCCTGGGCGCGAGCTTTTTAGTCAGCTTTGAAAGAGGCACGTTCTCTATAAATGTAGCCGAAAGGGTAGCCGCCACGCAGAGTATTCCCGCCATGGCGCATATGGCCTCGTAAGCGTCTCCCTTGTTGAACATATAGCCCAGCCCCCCCGCCACCAGCGCGCAGCAAAGGCAAATGGGGGCGACTACCCGGTTTATCCCGACGTCGTATTTATCGGAATAGGAAAGCGCTAAAAAATCGCTAAAAAAGTCGCAGGGGGCGGCAACCGCGATAACCGGGCGGCGAACCGAGCCCTGGAGATACTCACGCAAAAAGGCTTCCTCCGCCGCCAGGGTTATCACCCGCTTTTGCCTGTCGGAGGATATGGTCTTGAAGTTGGTCTGTATCCGGCTTATCATGCTGAGCTTTCCAATAGCGTTAAAAAGCATGGAAAGTGCGGCGAGCGCGCAGTAAAAAGTAAGGGAGGAAGCGTCGATATCCTCGGGCTTAAGTACGCAGTAAACGCATTGGCCGATTGAGGCGAGAACGGCCAATGAGGCCAGACTGTCGGAGTTGGCCTTCATTCTTAAAAGGCTCAGAAGCCCTCCCCCCGTGGCCGAGCTGTTGACAAGCGCCGTTATAACGGTTGCGATCGCCATGGCCAGCAGATAGCCTGACTTGCTCTCGATGGGGTCCAGGAAGGCGGGAAGCGAAAGGCCGAATATAAAGGCGCCGTTGATAACAAGGTAAAAGAGTATGCCGGTCAGTAAAAAGGTAAGGCAGGTTCTTATAACCAGCCACAGCTTGGTTCTCGCTATATCTATCGCCACATCCCGGCGGTCCTGGGCGGAGTTGTACTCAGAAAAATCAACAGCCGGCTTATCGACGGCCGGATTGTAGGCTCCGGCGTAATCGTCCTCCTCGCCGTAGCCGTCCCTTCCGGCGCGGGGGGGCGCAAGGTCCGCGTAGCCCGCTACCGTGGGCAGCACCCTCGTATCCTCGCCATCGGCCGAGATATTATCGTCCGCGTCCGATTTAAAGGAGGAAAAATCCACCACCGCGGTTTCTTCGAGCTTTCGCCGCCGGGTAATATCGTCGTAGCGGCTCTGGCGGATTTTTGCCCGCTCGGTTATGGGCCTCGCAAAGCTTTCAAAGTCTAGGGGGTTAGTCTTTTTGGCCGCTCCCGTTCTGAACCTGACCTCCTCGGCCTGAGCGGGCTCCCGGGCGCCGTCGTCGCGCAAAAGACCAAAGACGGACGTATCCCCGCCGTCGCGGTCCACCGCCCGCGCAACGTCGTGATCCTTTTGGGGCAAGTCTTGCTGCGGGGATTTTTCGGCGCTTTGGCCGTCCGCGCGGGTTTCCCGGCCGGGGCGTGCCACGGGCTCAAGGGCTTCGCCTGCGGGAGCTTCGCTCCGCCGGGGCTCCGGGGCGAAGGCGACTCCGCTCACCCTGCCGGCCGCCGCGGGAAAATCCCCCTCCACGCTCTGCCGCGCCGTGGGAGAAACGCCCTTCTGGCGGCTTTTCCTGCTCTTTATTTCCAGCAGGATATCGTCGACCGTATAGTTTTTATCCATACAACAGGCCATTCCTTTCGCGGAGATTACAGTCGATAAGCTTCAAAAGCGTCTCGGCTCCCAGAGGATTTTTTTCGCCCTGCAAGGCCGGCGACAACAGTGGGCTGGCGCCCATCTAGCGAGAGAACGCAGTCAGGCGAAAAATAAGCCCGGGAGATGAGGCAGTTTTGGAGCTAATCGACTATATATACACAGTGCCTGTTCAGCCGTCCTTCCCGGCGGCTTTGTCCCTCTGGCGGGCTATCTCGTACAGGATAATCCCCGCCGCCACCGATACGTTGAGGGCTTCGGTCCTGCCCCGCATGGGAATGGACACGAGCCTGTCGCACCGCTCTTTCACAAGGCGGCCCAGGCCCTTTCCCTCTCCCCCCATAACCAGCGCTACCGGCCCGGAAAAATCGGTTTGGTCGTAGGGCTCCCCCGCCATGTCGGCGCCGTATACCCAGATCCCCGCCTTTTTAAGCTTTTCTATCGTTTCGGGCAGACCCGCCACCCTTGCCGCCGGAAGGTGCATAATCGCGCCCGCCGAGGCCTTGGCCACCACGCCGGAAAGCCCCGCGCTCCGCCTCGACGGCAAAATGAGCCCGTGGGCCCCCGCCGACTCGGCGGTACGTATCAGAGCGCCCAGGTTGTGGGGATCCTCGATCCCGTCGGCGAGAACCAGGAGCAGGGGCTTGTCCCGCCCGGCGCCCAGAATATCCTCAAGCTCAACGTAGGACTGAGCGCCCGTCAGCGCGACCGCTCCCTGATGCCTGCCGCCTCCACTCAGCTCGTCCAGCCTTTTAACGTCGGCGGTCTTTACGGGAACCCCCCTTGCCTTGGCCAGGGCTATAAGCTTGCCCGCGCCTCCCTCGGTCCCCTTCTGAATCATAAGGCACTCGACCGGCCTGTCGCTCGAAAGCAGCTCAGCCACCGGCCTGCGCCCGTAAATGTAATCCTGATCCATAATTATAGAATTCCTTCCCGCCGCGCCGGGGCAGAAAAATATGTATACCGCGGCTAATATAGCGGTATTTATGTGTTATAATTGGCCATCGCCGAAGGCGGGCCGTCTAAATCTTTATAATAAGCGCCTTTTGCTTATTATAACATAGACGCGAAGCGGCTGTGCTATAATTGGCCATCGCCGAAGGCGGGCCGTCTTAAATCTTTATAATAAGCGCCTTTTGCTTATTATAACATAGAATTTTACTCTTTGATATATGCCGCCAACACTTTTTTACCCCGTTGCGGGCCAAATCGCCCGCCCTGTGCGGATAAGGCGCGGGGAGCAATGCTAGCCCCCATATGACATGCCGCCTAAATCATAGCCCTAAGGCGAGCGCGCTAAGCCCGGCCCCTACGAGAAGGGCCAGCAGGTATCCCGCCCAGCGAATTAAATGGGCTCGGCGAAAAAGCATTCTGCGGCGCAGCGAGGTCTTTTTCAAAAACATCCAGGCCGAGGCCTCCAGGTGCTCGGTGGCTGTGTCGTTCCTGTCTGGCTTAACAAACAGGATGGCGCGCTCAAAAAGCTCGCTGCCCGTATCCGATATTTCTATTACGTTGCGGTTTATCCCCTTGACCATAGCTTAACTCCGTCTTCTTAGCGGTAAACGTCTCACTCCGGTATTATCCCCGGTCCTATATGTAATATTCCCCCTTATAAGGATATATCTTCCTAGACTCGATATTTTGTTCTCTGCATTTTAATAAACTACACTATATAGTGATTGACACAGGCACAACCGTATGCATATTGCGCTTTTGCCACGCATGAGGCGTGACGGGCCCCAACTGCGCTTAAGCCTATTCAGGCCGATTATGCATATTATACTTAATGTAATCGGCAAGCTTTCCCCAAGATGATGATTACCTGTTGAAAACTCAGTTGAAAATGTGGAAAGTCCGTTTTGCTGCGTCATTCAAAAATTTTATATGTAAAATTCTATTATGCAGCGCCTATGAATAGTCGGGGAGTTCAACGGATAGTTTACCCGCCTTTACGTAATTAGCTCGCCACAAAAAGCTTATGATAAAAGGAAATTTTACATTCTATTCACTCACCGCCGCCTGTCCTTTGTTATAATCTTAAAATAGAATTATACAAAGGTGGATGCATTGCTATGGATTACTCGGGAGCTTTTTGCGACGGCGGCGATTACATATTAACCGGCCTTAAAAATTTTAGCCTGCGCGAGACTCTTGAATGCGGCCAGTGCTTTCGCTGGGAACGGCTCGCGGATAATACCTACGAGGGGATCGTTTGCGGCCTGCGCAGAAGGCTTAGCCAGCAAGGCGACTCCCTTCGCATCCACGGCGGGGGAGAGGCTGAATTCTTAAGCCTTTGGAGGGGCTACTTCGATCTTGGGCGGGATTACGGCGCGCTCAAAGAGCTGTTTTCGCCCTTTGAGCCACTGAGGAGGGCGGTCGAATATTCCCCCGGACTGCGTGTTTTGCGCCAGGAGCCCTTCGAGACGCTATGCACCTTTATTCTAAGCCAGAACAACAATATTCCAAGAATCGGGGGGCTTGTCAAAAGGCTCTGCGAGCTGCTGGGCGAGCAGCTTGCCGGCGGCGGCTACGCCTTTCCCCAGCCGCAGGCCTTTGCGGGTAAAACCGCCGAGGACCTTTCGCCGGTTCGCAGCGGCTTTCGGGCAGGGTATCTTGTAGACGCCGCCCAAAAAACCCTTTCGGGCGAGCTGCCCCTCCGCGAGCTTTCCCTGCTCCCCCTGGAGGAGAGTCTTCGCCTTTTAAAAACAGTGCGCGGCGTGGGGCCAAAGGTTGCCGCCTGCACTCTTCTTTACGGCTGCGGCAGGGCGGAGTGCGTCCCGGTAGACGTATGGATCGGGCGGGCGCTTGAGGCCTGGTTCCCCGGCGGGCTGCCCGAGGAGATTGCGCCCGTTGCGGGAATTGCCCAGCAGTACCTGTTCCATTACGCGCGGATGAGCCTATAGCAATTGTAAGAAATGAGCGGAAAAGGTCTTATCTACAATTGCTATAGCGGGCATGGCCATACGGCATCGAATTT
>JAITVF010000112.1 GCA_031285945.1 Oscillospiraceae bacterium | reverse complement strand
GGCTGGCGGACAGGCCCTAGGCTATTCCGGCTACGATCCGCGAAGAAGAAAACAAAAGTCTAAGCCACCACCCCATAAGCCGCGGGGCAGGCGGGCGGGGCGCCGAAGGAAAAGAGCCAACAGAGCCCTGCATTACCTGCTGCTGATCATATTTGTAGTCGCCGCCGGGGTAATAATGTCCCTTACTTTTTTGTTTAAGATAGAATCGGTTCAGGTGATCGGCGCCGACCGTTACCGGCCCGACGAAATTGCCGCGGTCAGCGGCATAGGCATAGGGGACAACCTTCTGCGGCTCGACACCGGGGCTATCGAGCAGAAAATTCTCGGGCAGTTTCCTTATATCGAAACGGTGGCGGTAAAGCGGCGGTTTCCACCCAGGGTGGAGCTTGTGGTTACGCGGAGCGTTCCCTCCTGGGCCGCCTTTAGCGAGGATGAAGTAGCTCTTATAACAAAGGAAGGCAAGCTTCTGGAAAAGGGGGATCTCCTGGTTCCGCCCGAAATTCCCGTGGTCAGGGGTTTTGAGCTTGAGGGCGTAACCCCCGGCGCGTTTATAGGCGGCGAGGAGGATCCCGAAAACGCCGAAAGGCTCAGGATGCTGAGCTATCTCTCAGAGGCTGCGCGAAAGACTGGCTTCCCCGCTATAACCAACGTGGATCTGACCGACCCGCTCAACATGACCATAGTTTACGAGGCAAGGCTTTTGCTGGTTCTGGGAAGCGAGTCCGATCTTGAATATAAGCTTACTTTTATACAGGAAGTAATCGGAGACCTCGGCGAAGAGGATCAGGCCAGGATAGACGCGTCGGCGGCTGCGAGGGACAAGCAGGTGCTGGTCAAATGGGGCAGGCTGGAAAACGGCGTGTTTACCCCAAGGGAAGGCTCGGAAGACGGCGTTGTGCCGGAGGATACGCAGGTTCCGCGGCAGGAGAGCCCCGACGGGGAGGACATAAAAATGTGAATCATCCGTAAAAAACCAAAAAATGCTTATGCCTGTCTTGTTTTTTTGCGAATAATTTGATAAAGTAGTATAGTATGTGATCCGGGCTATTGACTATAAGCAGATTTTCAGATATGGGAGGCGCCAAAATGCAGATGAATTTTGGTATGGATAACGAGTCGGAAAAGATTGTATCCATAAAGGTCGTGGGCGTTGGCGGCGGCGGCGGCAACGCAGTAAACCGCATGATCGACTCGCAGATGGAGAGTGTTGAGTTTATTTCCATCAACACCGACAGCCAGGCGCTAAATTCGTCCAAGGCGACCTATAAGCTGCATGTTGGCAATAAGCACACCAAGGGCAAGGGCGCGGGCGGATTCCCCGAGAAGGGCCAGAAGGCCGCCGAGGAAAACCGCGAGGAGATCGCCGCCTCCCTTAAGGATGCCGATATGGTCTTTATTACCGCCGGAATGGGTGGGGGCACCGGTACCGGGGCCGCGCCCATAGTGGCCGAAATCGCCCACGAGATGGGTATACTGACGGTGGGCATCGTTACAAAGCCCTTCGCCTTTGAGGGCAAGCGCCGGATGGAGCAGGCCGAGGCGGGGGTAGCGGCCCTGCGCGAAAGCGTGGACGCGCTGCTGGTTATACCCAACGAGCGGCTCAAGCTCATTTCCGAACAGAAGATAACTCTCGCCAACGCCTTTTCGGCCGCCGACGACGTTTTGCGCCAGGGCGTGCAGAGCATCTCCGACCTTATAAACGTGCCGGGCATCGTCAACCTGGACTTTGCCGACGTAACCGCCATCATGAAGGACGCGGGCTACGCCCACATGGGAGTGGGACGGGCCTCGGGCAAGGATAAGGCGCAGGTGGCCGCGACCCAGGCCATAGCCTCCCCTTTGTTGGAAACCTCGATAAAGGGCGCGAGGGGAGTCATCATCAACGTGACCGCCTCCGAGGACGTGGACTTGGACGACGTTGATTTCGCGGCCTCCATGGTTCATTCCCAGGCGCATCCCGACGTAAATCTAATCTGGGGCGCGGCGCTTGATCCAAGGCTCCAGGATGAGATGATAGTTACCGTTATCGCCACAGGCTTCGATACCGAAAGCGCCGCGGTGCAAACAAGCTTCGCGCCCGCCGTTACCAGCACCGTGGTGGACGTTGCCGCGGCGGTGAGCGACAGCGACGATATTCTCGAAGAGGACGACGATCAGGGCTTTTACGATATTATGGAGCTGTTTAACAAGAAAAACCGCTGATTACAGTTGCTATAAACGGCCGGGCGGGCTTCGCCCGGTTGTTTTGCGAAAGGAACGCTGGCGCGCCAGAACGCTCCCGAAAATGCTTGCATTCGGGCCTCTTTTCAGGTAAACTAAAAAAAGTAATCCTTACGCTATGCCGCTTTTTGTCAGTGCGCGGTATAATACGATAAAACGCAACCAGGAGGGCTAAGCAGATGATATCCGCAGGGGATTTCAGAAACGGAGTCACGTTCGAAATGGACGGCAACGTTATGCAGATCGTCGAGTTCCAGCATGTAAAACCCGGCAAGGGCGCTGCCTTTGTAAGGACAAAGGTGCGCAACGTTATTACCGGAGGAGTGACTGAAAGAACCTTCAATCCCAGCGATAAATACCCCACCGCCTTTATAGAACGCAAGGAGATGCAGTATTTATACAACGACGGCGGGCTCTACTATTTTATGGATAACGAAACCTTCGAGAACCTGCCCATAGGCCCCGAAAAGCTCGACGACAACTTCAGGTTCGTAAAGGAAAACACCGACGTCAAGGTTCTTTCCTACAAGGGCAATGTTTTCGGGGTTGAGCCGCCCTTCTTTGTGGAACTCGAAATAACCGAGACCGAGCCGGGGGTTAAGGGCGACACAGCCACCAACGTAACCAAGCCCGCCATTCTTGAGACCGGCGCGGAGCTTAAGGTTCCCCTTTTCATCAACGTGGGCGACCGCATCAGGGTAGATACACGCACAGGTGAATATATGGAGCGCGCTTAAACTTTTTACACCTACAAGGAGAATAAACGCATGGAAATGATCGAAAAGGTAGCCTATCTAAAGGGCCTCGCCGAGGGACTCGGAATCGACGACACCACCAAAGAGGGCAAAGTTCTAAAGCTCGTTATCGATCTTTTGGACGATGTGGTCCTCACTCTTTCCGACGTTGCGGATGGCTTTGCCATCATGAACGAGCAGCTCGAATCGATCGATGAGGAGCTCGAGGAAATACGGGACGATATTTACGACGATGAAGACGATGACGATGAAGAAGAAGATGATGATGATGGCTGCTGCCGTCATCACCGGCATCACGGTTGCCACGGCTTTGACGGAGAGCTCTACGAGGTAAAGTGCCCCGGCTGCGGCGACTCGATCTGCATCGACGAGGAAATGCTCGACGAGGGCTCGATCAAATGCCCCGGCTGCGGCGAGACGCTGGAGTTCGATCTCGACGGTGAAATCGAGGACGAGGACGGGGCCGGCGACTGAGGCCGGATTTATACAAGACGCGTGACCGCTTTGCTGTCCCGCCGACGGAGTCGGGTCGTTTCGTCTCCCGGCGGGATTTTGCGCGGTTTGGGGCTTGCGCGTAGAGCCGCAAACCGAATGCATAGGGCATATATTGTGAATATTTTGATTATTCTTGAATCTTTTATGGCGCTGTGATACACTTTCAAAAAAGGATCACTCACTATGAGGGGGAGCGCGTATGACGCCGGGAAGGAGCAGCGCCGCAAGGGTTGCTCATATGGGTATGCTTTTTGCCCTCGCCCTCGTGTTATCGCTCCTGGAGGGGGCGGCGCCTCTTCCGTTGCCTGTGCCGGGGGCAAGAATAGGCCTTTCCAACATTGTAGTGATGTACTGCCTTTTTTTAAGGGGCGCGGGCTCCGCTTACCTGCTGGGGGTTCTCAAGGCCATGTTCGTGCTTATGACAAGGCAGGCCTCGGGGGCGCTCTTGAGCCTTTCGGGCGGCATACTTTCCATAACCGCCATGCTTTTGATCATGCGCTTTTACAAAGGGGGCTTTACCGCCGTAAGCGTCGGCGGGGCTGTCGCCCATAATCTGGGCCAGCTTTTTTGCGCCTCGCTCTATCTTGGCGAAAAGAACATATTGCTCTTTTACCTTCCGCCCCTTGCCGCTGTCGGAGTCCTTGTGGGATTGCTGACCGCGGTTTTGTTTCGCGCCGTGCTGCCCGCCATAAACCGTATACCCGCGGGCGGGCGCGAAGGCTCATAAAGCAGCGTAAAGCTGCGCGGCTCTAAAAAGTCAGAAGGAGGTTGTTTGTTTGGCGAGCATCTTTGACCGCTCCCTGAAGGGAGTGCGAGCGCCCCACCGCAAGAACACCATGGATATGGAAACCCGCAGGATGCCGGTTCCTGAAAAGGTTTATATCTGCATGTCGCAGCACATGGGCCCGCCTTGCGATATTCTTGCCGAGGTTGGCGACGAGGTAAAGGTAGGGCAGATTATCGGCGATTCGGGGGCGTTTCTTTCGGCGCCCATCCACTCGAGCGTATCGGGAAAGGTGACCGGGATAAGCGAGATCATAATGCCCAACGGCACCCGCTCAAAGACCCTGGTGATCGAAACGGATAAAAAGCAGACTCTTCACGAAAGCGTAAAGCCCCCGTCTGTGACCGACAGGGAAAGCTTTTTGAAGGCTGTGAGGGCGGCGGGTCTCGTGGGGCTTGGCGGCGCGGGGTTTCCCGCTCACATAAAGTTTAACCCCAAAAATCTGGGCGAGGTCGATACGCTGCTAATCAACGCAGCCGAGTGCGAGCCCTATATAACCTCGGACTACCGCACCATAATGGAGCGGGCGGGCGACGTTCTCTACGGCGTAGAAACGATAATGAAGTGGCTGGATATAAAAAGCTGCATAATAGGCATAGAGGACAATAAGCCCGAGGGGATAAAGAAGCTGCGGGATATGACTAAGGATATGAAGGGCGTAACGGTACAGTCGCTCGAGTCGCGGTACCCGCAGGGCGCCGAAAAAGTTCTTATATACGAGACTACGGGGCGAATTGTTCCCGAGGGCAAGCTGCCGGCCGACGTGGGCTGCATCGTAAACAATATATCCACCGTCGCGCAGCTCGCTCATTACCTGCGCGACGGCTTGCCGCTGATAGCTAAATGCGTCACGGTGGACGGCGGCGCGATAGCCTCGCCAGGAAACATCCAGGCGCTGATAGGCACGCCGATACGCGAGGTCATAGCCTTTGCGGGGGGCTACTCAAAGGAGCCGCGCAAGGTGCTTCTCGGCGGCCCAATGATGGGCGTTTCCGTTTATGACGACGGCTACCCGGTGCAAAAGAACAGCAACGCCATACTCGCCATGGACGAAAACCAGGTTGAGGGATACGCCGAAACGGCCTGCATACGCTGCGGGCGCTGCGTACGCTCCTGCCCCATGAACCTTATGCCCCTGCGGATAGAGGACTGTTTTAACCGGGGCGACAACGAGGGGCTTATGGCATGTAAGGTAAACCTTTGCATAGAGTGCGGCTGCTGCGCCTATTCCTGCCCGGCAAAACGCCATTTGGTGCAGATGCACAGGCTGGCCAAGCAGCGGCTCCGCCAAGATCAGCAAAAGAAAAAAGGCGCGTAAGAAGGGGGAGAATACAAGGTATGACACAGAATCTGGTCGTTGCGTCCTCGCCCCATTTCCGGGCGGAGGGCTCAACCGCCGCTATAATGCGCGATGTTCTTATAGCGCTGCTGCCGGCGCAGATCGCGGCGATTTATTTCTTCGGGGCGGGCGCCCTGCTGCTGACCGTGACCTGCGCCGCTGCGAGCATGCTGTTCGAGTATCTTTACCGCAGGCTCATGCACCTTGACGGCACGGTGGGGGATCTTTCGGCCGCCGTCACTGGAGTTCTGCTGGCTTATAACCTGCCGGCGGGAATCCCTCTGTGGATGGCCGTTATAGGCTGTTTCGCGGCGGTTATAGTCATAAAGCAGCTTTTTGGGGGGCTGGGCAGGAACTTTGCCAACCCCGCGATAGTAGGGCGGATAGTCCTGCTACTTTCCTTCGCGACGCAGATGACCTCTTGGCCAATTCCTGGGCAGGACGGGGTAACGGGGGCTACTCCGCTCGGGGTCGTGGCCGCGATGTCTAATCCCGAGACGGCGTCAGAGGCCCTTAAGCTGCCCGGGTATCTCGATATGTTCCTGGGCAATATCGGCGGCAGCATGGGTGAAACGAGCGCCCTCGCTCTGCTTATAGGCTTTGGCTACCTGCTTGCCAGAAGGGTCATAACCGCTACAGAGCCCCTTGCCTTTATGGGCACGGTCTTTATCCTGTCCTGGGCGCTGGGGGCCGATCCCGTATTCCACCTGCTGGCGGGCGGGCTCATGCTGGGCGCGATCTTTATGGGCACCGACTACGTGACTACTCCCACAACCGAGACGGGCAAGCTTATCTTCGGCGTGGGCGCGGGGATTTTAACGGTGGTAATAAGGCTCTACGGCTCCTACCCCGAGGGGGTAAGCTTCGCGATTCTGCTTATGAATATTATAACCCCCCATATCGACAACCTCACCCGCATAAAGGCGTTTGGAGGTGTTGAGGAATGAAGGGCTTCGCCAAATTCAGAGACGGCTTTGTAGGGCCGATTGTGATTCTTACCGTAATAGGCCTCGTATGCACCTGGGCCGTTGCCGCCACATATGTGAGCACTAAGCCCCTTATCGACGAGCAGGATCGCCTCGCGGCCGAGACCGCCCGGCAGGAAGCGCTCGCCGCGGGCGAGGACTTTGTGCAGTATCTTGACGTTGAGCTGCCGGAGGGCGTTACGGAAGCCTACTGGGCGGGCAACGGTGCGGGCTTTGTCTTTCAGGCGGCTTTTCGCGGCTACGGCGGCGACGTTCCCTTTATGATAGGGATAGACTCCGGCGGTAAGATAGCCGGGATAAAAATGCTCGAAAACGACGAGACCCCGGGGCTTGGCAGCAAGATCGGCAATAAAGAATATCTTGACGGCTACCTGGGCGGCGGCGACCCAGGCGCGGTAGACGGGGTGACCGGGGCCACAAGAACCTCCTCCGCCCTTAAAAAAGCGCTGTCGGCGGCTCTAGAGGCCTATGAGCAGCTCAAAGACATAACGCCCGCAAAGGAGGGGAACTGACATGGAGGGTAAACCGGGAAAGCTTTCGATTCTAACAAACGGGATAATTAAAGAAAACCCCACCCTGGTTCTTGTGCTGGGAACATGCCCGACCCTGGCCGTAACCACCATGGCCATGAACGGCATCGGGATGGGTGCGGCGGCGACCGCCGTGCTTGTCTTTTCCAATATCCTGATTGCGGCGCTTAAGAATATTATCCCCGACAAGGTTCGCATTCCCTGCTATATTGTGGTTATCGCGGCGCTGGTTACGGTGGTTCAGCTTATCGTAAGGGCCTTCGCGCCAGAGATAGACAGCGCTCTGGGAATCTTTTTGCCGCTTATCGTCGTAAACTGCATCATTCTTGGCCGGGCCGAGATGTTTGCCGGCAAAAGCGGCGTATTCGATTCCGCCCTGGACGGCGTCGGGATGGGGATAGGCTTTACCCTGGCCCTCACCTTTATCGGCTCGGTCCGCGAGCTGATCGGCTCGGGGAGCATATTTGGCTACTCTATACCCTTTGCGACCAACCCCATGATAATATTTTTGCTGGCTCCGGGCGGGTTCTTTGTGTTCGGCTGCACCATAGCGCTGGTCAATCGTCTTACTAAGGGCGGGGTAAAGCGCAAGAGCTTCGGCTGCGAGGGCTGCCCTTCAGCCGCCGCCTGCGGCCGTAAACAGGAAGGGGGATGTGAGGCGTGACGCAGATTCTTGTAATCCTCGCAAGCGCTATCCTGGTCGATAACTTTGTTCTTTCCAAATTCCTGGGGATCTGCCCCTTCCTGGGGGTATCCAAAAAGCTTAATTCCGCCATGGGGATGAGCGTAGCG
>JAITVF010000040.1 GCA_031285945.1 Oscillospiraceae bacterium | reverse complement strand
AGGAGCGGCGGGCATCGGCCTGTGCTGCGCCAAGCTGTTTGCCTCGGAGGGGGCCCAAGTCATAGCCGGGGATATGAACCCGCTGGCCGAAGAAGCTGCCGGCGTGGAATTCATGCGCCTCAACGTCACCGATACCGCAAGCTGCAAGGCCGTTGTGGATGCCATTGCGCAAAAATACGCAAAGATCGATATTCTCGTCAACAACGCGGGCATCACCAGGGACGCGCTAATCCAAAAGATGACCGACGATATGTGGGACGCGGTTATAGCTGTTAATCTTAAGGGCGTGTTTAATCTTACCCGCCTAATAGGGCCCATGATGATGGAAAACGGCTACGGCTCTATTATAAATATTTCTTCGGTGGTGGGGGAGTTCGGCAACATTGGGCAGACAAATTACGCCGCTACAAAGGCGGGGGTTATAGGGCTTGCCAAAACGTGGGCGAAGGAGTTCGCGCGCAAGGGCGCCAATGTGCGCGCCAACGCAATCGCCCCCGGCTATGTCATGACAGATATTCTTAAAACAGTGCCGCAGGACTTGCTGGACAAGTTCGCCTCTATGACCATGCTGGGCCGCTTGGGCGAGCCCGAGGAAATTGCGAGCGCCGCTCTCTTCCTCGCCAGCGACGAAGCCAGCTATGTGACAGGGCATGTCCTCTCGGTAAACGGCGGAATGCGGCTTTAATGCGTAAGCGATTCAGATACGCATTCGATTTCTCTCTTTTTAAAACGGGGGAGCAGTTACGCATTATTTTCATAAAGGATGATGATAACAATGCAAAAAGTGTATATCGCCGCAGCCAGACGCAGCGCCATCGGCAGCTTTTTAGGCGCGCTGGCGCAAACCACAGTCGCCGATATCGGCGCGCCGGTGGTGCGGGCTATTCTTAATGATACCGGCATCCCCGCCGCCAGGCTGGATGAAGTTTTGGTCGGCAATGTCCTCCCCGCCGGGGAGGGGCAGGGGGTAGCGAGGCAGATCGCCATCCACGCCGGTATTCCGGCGGCGGTGCCCGCCAGCGGCGTAAACATGGTGTGCGGCTCGGGCATGAAGTCTATTATGAACGCCGCGGCCTATGTCAAATCGGGGATGGGTTCGCTCTACATCGCGGGCGGGGCCGAAAACATGAGCCTTGCCCCCTACCTGCTGCAAGGCGCGCGGCAGGGCTTGCGGATGGGCAACAAAGACTTGCAAGACCACATGCTGGCCGACGCGCTCACCGATGCCTTTGAGGGTTACCACATGGGGGTGACCGCCGAAAATGTTGCCGAAAAATACGGCATCACCCGTGAGGCGCAGGATGCCTTTGCCATGACCAGTCAGGAAAAGGCCATCCGCGCGGTGAATGGCGGCGAATTTGCGGATGAGATCGTACCTATCACCGTTAAGCGGAATAAAGCCGAAGTCAGCTTTGACACAGACGAATACCCCAATCGCTCAACCAGCCTCGAAAAACTGGGGGCGCTGCGCCCCGCCTTTCAAAAAACCGGCACCGTTACAGCGGGCAACGCCTCCGGCATCAACGACGGCGCGGCCTTCCTGCTGCTGGCAAGCGCCGCCGCCGTATCCGAATTCGGCCTCACCCCTCTGGCCGAGGTGGTGGCCGTCGGGCAGGGGGGCGTAGACCCCTCTATCATGGGGATGGGCCCCGTCCCCGCCATCCGAGCCGCCCTAAAATCCGCCAATCTATCTCTCGCCGATATGGATATCTTAGAGCTCAACGAGGCCTTCGCGGCACAGGCTCTGGGCGTTATCACCGAGCTTGCCGCCGAGCATGGCGTGGATAAAGACGCCATTTTGGCCAAAGCCAACCTCAACGGCGGCGCCATTGCGCTGGGGCATCCGGTGGGCGCTTCGGGGGCGCGGATCACCGTTACTCTTACCCATTTGCTACGCAAAAAACAGGCGAGGTACGGCCTTGCCTCGCTTTGCATAGGCGGCGGAATGGGTACGGCGGTGGTTTTGCGCCGCGTTTAGTTAAATTAAAACGGCACGGACCCTTGTAATTTTAATCGAATACTAAAATTATATATATTAAAAATTAAACAGGTGTGATCATGACTATTGGTCAAATTAAAGTAGGCGATACCGCTACTTTCCAAAAAACTGTTACGGAAAGCGATATTATACTGTTCGCGGGCGTTTCGGGCGATCAGAACCCGGCGCATATCAACGAGGTTTTTGCCGCGGGCAGCCATTTTAAGGCAAGAATCGCGCACGGTATGCTGACCGCCAGCTTTATTTCAGCAGTGCTGGGGACGCGGCTTCCCGGCCCGGGGGCCATCTATCTGGAGCAGACGCTCAAATTCACCGCCCCTACCTTTATCGGCGATACGGTGGAGGCCAGGGTGACAGTTACCGAGACGCTGCCTGAAAAGAATATTGTCAGGCTTGAAACCACCTGCGTCAATCAAGAGGGCAAGCTGCTGGTCACCGGCACGGCCACCGTTATGCCGCCCCAATAGTAAGAAAACAAAGCCTAGCTCAGGTCAGGATCATCGGACAATCCGGTGATCCTGACCTGTTTTTAGCGCGTGCCGGCCAATTGGCCACAGGGCTATAATATCTGTTGCCTTTTTGTGGAATAATCATTTTATTGTGAAGTAGTATCAAGGCCATAGAAAACGCGGGTGAAGCTCCGGTGAATAATAAGCCTACAATCTGGATTATAAACCACAACGCCATGCCCCCCTCTTACGGGGGGCTTAACAGGCATCATTACTTTTCCAGATATCTTTCCAAGGCCGGGTGCCGCGTTAAAATATTTACAGCCAGCAGGATCCACAACTCGGATATCAATATACTCGCCGAGGGGAGGCCGTTTTGCGAAAAAATAATTGGAGGAGTTAACTATACGTTTGTTCGCACGGGGGGGTATTCCGGCAACGGGCTTTCGCGAGTTAGGAACATGCTCGAGTTCCCGTTGCGGATTTGGGGCGTAGTAAAACGCTTCGTCGCGTTGGAGGGAAAGCCGGACGTCGTCTATACATCCTCGCCGGATATATTCGCCTGCTTTGGCGCCATGCTTATCGCGGTGAGACTTAAGATTCCCTGTATTTTTGAGGTGAGGGACCTGTGGCCCGAGTCGATAGTCGCGTACGGCAAGGCGTCCGCCTGGAATCCCCTTATTTGGGCGATGTTCCGGCTAGAGGGCTTTATGTACCGGCGCGCCGACCGCCTGATTTTCACCATGGAGGGCGCCAAGGATTATCTTATCGAGCGAGGGCTTGCAAGATCAATAGATATGACAAAGGTGCACCACATAAACAACGGGGTGGATATTGAAGAATTTGACCGCAACGAAAAAGAGCATCCCTACAGGAATCCGGCGCTCGAGGGGGATGAGAGCTTTAAGGCGGTTTATGCGGGGTCGATACGGCATGTGAATAATATCGAGGAGCTGGTGGCGGCGGCCGAGATACTGCAAAGCCGCAGAGTTAATATAAGGCTTATCCTTTTTGGAGACGGGGACCGCGCCGGGGATATTAATAAGCTGATTAAAGAAAAAAGGCTGCGCAATATTACCCTTGAGAGGCGGGTTGACCGCAAATATATTCCGTCAATACTCAGGCAGGCCGACGCGTGCATATTGCATTTTAAGCAGAGCCCCGTTATGCGCTACGGGCTCAGCGCGAACAAGCTGTTTGACTATTTGGCTGCGGGCAAACCGGTATTTTCGGATTTAAGCTCCGCATATGATGTTATTGAAAGGTTTGGCTGCGGGCTCAGCATAGGCTCACAGAGCCCGGAAGCTATTGCGGACGGTATCGAAGGGCTTGTAGGCCTGCCGGGAGGCGTCTACAGGGATTATTGCGAAAACGCGCGACTGGCGGCGGAGCAATACGACTACAGAGCGCTCTCGAAAAAATTGCTTGATATTATAGACGGAGTGTTGAAGTAATGCGGTTCATCGACTTAAAAGCTCAATACGCGGCTCTTAAAACAGAAATCGACGCAGCCGTAAGGCGTGTGATCAGTGGCGGGCAATTCATTATGGGAGATGAGGTCGAGGAGCTTGAGCGCGAGATTTGCGAATGCCTTAGCGTTAAGCATACGGTCTCCTGCGCTAACGGTACCGACGCCCTCCAAATGCTATATATGGCGTATGGCGTCGGCAGGGGAGACGCCGTCTTTTGCCCCGACGTAACCTTTGTTTCCAGCGTGGAGCCGGCTTTTATGCTGGGGGCGACTCCGGTATTCTGCGATATCGACCCGCTAAGCTACAATCTGTGCCCCGCGTCTCTGGAAAGGCAGATTGAGGCGGTTATGAGTGAGGGCAGGCTCAGACCCCGGGCTATAGTTGCGGTGGATATATTCGGAAACCCGGCGGACTATAACGCCATAAAAAAGATTGCTGTGCGGTATGGCCTGATTCTGATCGAGGACGCGGCCCAGAGCTTTGGCGGGGAATATGAGGGCAAAAAATGCGGAGCGCTGGCCGACAGCGCCATAACCTCGTTTTTCCCCGTAAAGCCCTTAGGCTGCTACGGGGACGGCGGCGCGGTAATGACCGACGACGACGGGATCGCGGCGCTCTGCCGCTCAATAAGAATTCACGGGCAGGGCAGTAGCAAATACGAAAACGCGCGCATTGGCCTTAACTCCCGCCTTGATACGATTCAGGCCGCTATTTTGCGGGTTAAGCTCAAAGCGCTTAAGGATTATGAAATACATAAGCGACAGGAAGCTGCCGCCCGCTATAACGACGCGTTAGCGGGAGAATATGAGCTCCAGCTTGTCGCGCCGCGGCAAAAAAGCGCTTTCGCGCAGTATGTGATATTATCTAAAAACGCTAAAAGCCGGGGCGCTCTTTTGGCTCGCCTTAAAGAAAAAGATATTCCCGCAATGGTTTATTACCCGTTGGCGCAGCACAGGCTTGAGGTGTTTAAGGGGATAAACGGTTATGGGGAGGCCTTTGGCGTTGCGGATTCTTACTGCTCGCGGACTGTTGCTATACCCTTTCACCCTTATCTTGAGCCGGAGGAGCAGGATAAGATCATAGAGGCGGTGCTTGAGTGTACATGAGTGATTATTTTGCGCACGAGTCCAGCTATATTGACCTGCCGTGCGTCATAGGGGCCGGGACGAAAATATGGCATTTTTCGCATATAATGCGGGACTGCGAGATCGGAAAAAACTGCAACATAGGCCAGAACGTCGTGATTTCGCCCGGAGTAAGGCTGGGGGACGGCGTAAAGATTCAGAATAACGTTTCGGTTTACACCGGCGTTATCTGCGAGGACGACGTGTTTTTGGGGCCGTCGTGTGTTTTTACCAATGTGCTTAACCCCAGGAGCGCGATAGACCGCCGCGGGGAATATACTCGAACTCATGTAAAAAAAGGGGCCGGCATAGGCGCCAACGCAACAATAGTATGCGGGCATACCATAGGCGAATACGCGTTTGTGGGCGCGGGATCGGTCGTTACGGCGGATATTCCCGATTACGCGCTTGCGTACGGAAACCCGGCAAGGGTTCACGGCTATATATGCGAATGCGGGGCGGGGAAGCTTAGCTTTGAGGCCGGAAGCGCAAAATGCTCATTATGCGGCAGGGGCTACGTCATGAGGGACAAAAACGTTCGCGGGGGTGAAATGCTATGATTAGTTACGCGCTGATCGGCTGCGGGCGTATCGCGGCCAACCATATAAAGGCGGCCGTTAAAAACGGGCTCAGGATCGCGGCCGTATGCGACGTTATCCCCCAAAAGGCGGAGGCTCTGCTAAAAAATCGGGGACTCGACGCCAGCTCTTCGATCAGGCGATACGCAGATTATAAGCTGATGCTTTCTCAGGTCAGGCCGCAGCTGGTAGCGATCGCAACAGAAAGCGGAAAGCACGCCAAAATAGCCCTTGACTGCATCGGGGCGGGAGCGAGCCTGATTATAGAAAAGCCTATGGCGCTTTCGATAAAAGACGCCGACGCCATTATCGCGGCCGGTAAAGAAAAGGGCGTTAAGGTGTGCGCCTGCCACCAAAACCGGTTTAACCTTTCGGTGCAAAGGCTTAGGGCCGCGCTGGAGGGGGGGCGGTTCGGAAAATTGTCTCACGGCGCGGTTCACGTCCGCTGGAGCCGCAACGAGGCTTACTATAAACAGGCCCCCTGGCGCGGGACATGGGAGGAGGACGGCGGAGCGCTGATGAATCAGTCTATTCACGGTATTGATCTGCTGCGGTGGATGCTGGGGGATGATATCGAAGAGGTGTTCGCTTACGCCTCCAACAGGCTTCACCCATATATAGAGGCCGAGGATATCGGGATAGCCGTAGTCAAATTCAAAAGCGGGGCGACCGCGACCATTGAGGGGACGACCAACGTCTACCCCGAAAACCTGGAGGAAACGCTTTATATATTTGGTGAAAATGGCACCGTCAAATTGGGAGGTAAGTCGCTTAACGCGATAGATATTTTTGAGTTTTCGGATAAATGCGAAGCCGGAAAGGGTCTTGAAGCCGGATTTATTGAGGAGACCGAAAACGTTTACGGAAACGGGCACGCCCCGCTTTATAAAGACGTAATATCGGCGCTTGAGAATGACCGTGAGCCTTATATAGACGCCGAGGCCGGACGCCGGGCGCTTGAGCTTGTGCTTGCAATATACCGGTCGGCAAGAGAGGGTAGGCCGGTAAGGCTGCCTCTTGAAGACTTTTCAACAAGGGAGATGACGGGAATAGGATGGGGTACGAATTAAAGCGGGATTTGCTTGACAGAATAAGCGGCAGGGAGATTGTGGTCGGCGTAGTTGGGGTAGGGTATGTCGGCCTGCCTCTGGCGGTGGAAAAAGCGAGGGCCGGATTTAAAACTATCGGCTTTGATATAAACGCCGAGCGGGTGGACTCGGTTAACCGTGGGGAAAACTATATTGGCGACGTGGTGAGCGAGGATCTTGCGCAAATGGTTAAAAGGGGTATGCTTTGCGCCACAAACGATTTTTCTCTTATACGAAAGGCCGACTTCATAGCGATTTGCGTTCCCACGCCCCTGACGGTTCATCAGCAGCCCGATATCAGTTACCTCCAGGAGAGCGCAAGGACTATCGCGCCCTACATAAAACGCGGCGATATAATAGTGCTGGAATCGACAACATACCCCGGAACGACCGAGGAACTGCTTATGCCCGTTATCGAAGAAGGCTCGGGGCTTAAGTGCGGAAAGGATTTTTACCTGGGGTTTTCCCCTGAACGGGTTGACCCCGGAAATCTTATCTTTAAGACCAGAAATACCCCAAAGGTGGTCGGAGCCGTAGGCGGGGACGCGCTTGAGATAATAGCCCATATGTACCGGACTGTGCTTGACGGGGACATTTTTACAGTTTCCTCGCCCGCGGTGGCCGAAATGGAAAAAATACTCGAAAATATGTACCGCAACATCAATATCGCCCTTATCAACGAGCTGGCGATACTGTGCAACAGGATGAAAATCAACATATGGGAGGTGGTTGAGGCAGCAAAAACAAAACCCTATGGCTTCCAGGCTTTTTATCCCGGACCTGGGCTGGGGGGACACTGTATTCCCCTCGACCCCCATTTCCTCTCCTGGAAGGCGAGGGAGTACGGGTTTCACACGTCCATGATAGAGGCGGCCGCCACGGTTAACGACCGTATGCCGGAATATTGCGTCGATCGGGTTGCGGGAATACTCAACGGCCTTGAAAAACCGCTGAGCGGCTCAAAGATATTAATCGTAGGCGTTGCCTATAAACAGGACATTGGCGATTTCAGGGAAAGTCCGGCCATAAAGATGATCCGGCTGATGGAAAATAAGAAAGCGGACGTTGATTATTACGATCCCTTTGTAACGCGATATGAGGATAAGGGCCGTGCCGGAGAAAGCATACCGGAGCTTTCGCCGGAGGTGTTGAGCCGTTACGATATAATCGTAATAGCTACCGAGCATCGCGGAATAGATTACGAAATGATAGCAACGGCGGGGGCGCCGGTTTTTGATACCCGCAACGCGCTACGGGATTATAATCTGCCTCATATAGAAAGAATATGACGGGGGGAAAGCAATAAATGGCGGTGGGAATCAAAGAGAAATATAACCGGGCGCTTGTCACGGGGGGCGCCGGATTTATAGGCAGCCACATTGTGGAGCAGCTCCTTGAGGAGGGCCTCGACGTAATAAGCGCCGACAACTACGCCGGCGGCAAAAAAGAAAATCTCGCCCCGCTGCACGAGCGCTTTGGCGGGAGGCTTGAGGAGCTTGAGGTTGACGTTACCGATTACGGGGCGCTCAGGGCCTGCTACGAAGGCGTGGATATTGTCTTCCACGAGGCGGCCTCCAAAAAAACGGTATGTCTTAAGGACCCGCGCAGGGATATGCTGGTAAACGGCACGGGCACCTTCAATGTATTGGAGCTGGCGCGGGATTTCGGCGTTAAAAAGATCGTTCACGCCTCCTCCGGCTCGGTGTACGGCGAGCCGAGATATTTCCCTCAGGACGAGGAGCATCCTCTTAACCCTACGTCCTATTACGGGGTAAGCAAGCTGGCGGGAGAAAAATACGCCCGCGCCTTTTGCGATCTGTATGGGATGGACTGCACGATTCTGCGCTACTTTCACGTATACGGCCCCCGGCAGGAAAACAGCGACGTGGGCGGAGTAGTTTCCATATTTGGGCGCAGGGTATTTAACGGGCAGCCACCGGTTATCTTTGGCGACGGAACTCAGCAGCGCAGCTTTACATATGTAAAGGATTTGGCGCGCATCAATCTGCTTGCGGCCATGGCCGGCGGCACGCGAGGGGAGGCCTATAACTGCGCCTCGGGAATCAACTTTACAATAGGCGAGCTGGCCGAAAAGGTCAAGGAGCATTTCGGACGCGGCAATCTGGCTAACCAATACGCCGACTGGACAGTGGGAGATATAAGAGCGTTCGACGTTTCAAACGAAAAGCTTAGAAAGCTGGGCTTTGAGTTTAGGTGGAGCTTCGACGAAGGGCTGTCGTCGACCCTTAACTGGCTGGCGGAGTATCTTAAGGGTAAATAAATCTTCTAAACATAAGCGGCTTCAACATAAGGAAAAAAACGGAAGGGCCGGAGTATGAGCGGAATTTGTGGATATTATAATTATAACGGTGAAAACGCCGAACCGGAAACAATAAAAAAAATGATAGGCGCGATCTCTCACCGCGGGCCCGACGGGCAAGGAATGTATATGGACAATCAGACAGCTTTGGGGCTGAGCAAATTATTGCTCATAGCTGACTCACAGGGCGAATGCAAGCCCGTGATAAGCCCTTGCGGCAGATACGCTCTGGTTTACGACGGCGAAATATTCAACTACCTGGAATTGCGCGGCTCTTTAAGGGAAAAAGGCTATCGCTTCAATTCCCCTGGCGACGGGGAAGCGCTACTCTTCGCTTATATGGAGTGGGGCGAAGGCTGCCTTTCTAAGCTCAACGGAGGGTTTGCCCTGGCCGTTTATGACAGCGTTGAAAAAAGCCTGTTCTGCGCCCGCGACCGTTACGGCATTAAGCCCTTTTATTACGCGCGATCCGGCGATATTATAGCGTTCGGCTCGGAGCAAAAGGCGATATTCGCGCATCCTTTATTCACGCGCCGGCTTGATCTCGACGGGGTGGTCGAATACTTTACATTTCAAAATTTGCTTACGGACCACACCTTTGAAAAGCTGGCCAAAGCCCTGCCGCCCGGCTGCTGCTTTTACATCGGCCAAAGCGTCGGTTCAGTTAAGCCGCGCAGGTGGTGGGATTTTCATTTCGAGGAGGAGAGCGACAGGGGAGAAGTCGCCTACGCCGAGGAGCTGGATTTTCTGCTGAGCCGGGCGGTCGGGCGCCAGCTTGCAGGGGACGCCGAGCCGGGATGCTTTTTATCGGGCGGGATGGATTCGGGCTCAATAGCCTGCATTGCCGGACGCGCATTTCCGCATTTAAAAACCTTTACCTGCGGCTATGACATGACCGGCGCCACCGATATTGAGCTTTATTACGACGAGCGCCGCAAGGCCGAGATTATGGCCCGCGCTTTTCAGACCGAGCACTACGAGATGGTGCTGCAATATGGCGACATTGAGCGGGCCATGTCAAATATATGCTTTCATGTCGAGGAGCCGCGGGTCGGCCCGACTTATACGAATTATTATATTTCACAGCTGGCGGGGAAATTTGTAAAGGTCGCGTTTTCTGGCAGCGGCGGCGATGAGCTTTTCGGCGGATACCCCTGGCGTTATTACAGGGGAATGTCGGCCAAAAGCTTTGACGAATTCGCGGATAATTATTACGTCTTCTGGCAGCGACTTATTCCCACGCGGATGCTAAAAGAAGTATTCTCGCCTGTAGCAGGCGAATTCCGCGCCGATCCGCGGCAAATATTCAGGGAGGTTTTTAAAGGGCATGAAATCGCGCTTAGGCGGCCTGAGGATTATATAAACCACGCGTTATATTTTGAGGCGAAAACCTTTTTGCCCGGTATGCTGGCGGTGGAGGACAGGCTTTCGATGGCGCACGGCCTCGGCTCCCGGGCTCCGATGCTGGATAATGACCTGTGCGATTTCGCGCAGCGGCTACCGGTTAAGTACAAGCTTGGCGGTTTGAGGGGAACTGTCGCCCGGCTGAAAAGCGATGAGAGTATTAAAAGCGCAGGTTATTATATAAAAACTAATCACGGCAAGTATTTATTGCGCAAAACTATGGAAAAATATATACCGGAATCGATACGCAGAGCCGATAAGCAGGGTTTTTCCGCGCCGGACGCGACATGGTTCCGAAACGAATGCGCCAATTATGTGCGCTCGGTAATATACAACGATAAGTCCCGCGTATGGTCCTTCCTTAACCCATATCCAGTTCGAGAATTA
>JAITVF010000203.1 GCA_031285945.1 Oscillospiraceae bacterium | reverse complement strand
TGCTGGGCTTCGAAAACACGCGCCAGAACGCGCCGATACCCGTCTGCCCGGAGTAGGAAGCCACAAGCCGCGCCCCGCTTGAGGGGACAGACCCGGCCACCCGAGAGTTTGGCCGGGATTTTTTTGCGCCGCGTGAATTAGGGCTTGTTTGATAAGCGGCATATAATCTCGCATCCGCAAAAATCGGCCACGTCAATCTAATTTATGAAAGACTCTTTGCGGTTTTCATTATAGAGGCATATTTTAGAAATTCCTTCGTGCGTTTTCCCCGCCTTCGGCGGGGGACATACGCGGGAATTATATTTAGAATTAGATTGACGTGAAAAATCGGCAACAACGGTGGAAATCTGCTCCGCCGTTGTGCTATACTTAAACTTCAGGTATTTTTGCAGTCATTCCCCGCGGGAGGTGCCTTGGCCTTGTATGAACAGGACGCGATGTGGATTGAGATAGACCTTGACAGTCTGGCGCACAATTACCGGCTTACCCAAAAGCTTGCGGGCTATAAAAAGCTTATGCCTATAATAAAGGCCGATGCCTACGGCCACGGCTCGGTTATGATCGCCCGGGCCTGCCTCGGTGAGGGCGCGGAGATTTTTGCGGTTTCTACCGCCGCCGAGGCTATAACCCTGCGCGACGCGGGAATAGATACCCCCATTCTCGTTTTGGGGGTCGTGTCGGCCGCCCGCGTGGAGGAGCTTGCCGCACGAAACGTCACCCTGACCGTGCCGGGGCCCGAAATCGCCGAGCGCTACGCCTCGGCGTGTGGGAGCAGACCCTTAGGAGTACAGCTCAAGGTGAACACCGGGATGAACCGTCTGGGCTTTTTTACCTCGGATAATCTTGAGGCGATTATGGCCGCCGCCAGAAACCCGGCTTTTTCGCTACAGGGGATATTTACCCATCTGGCCGCCACCGGCGACCCGGAGCTCGATGATTTTACCCGCGGGCAGCACGGCGATTTTCTCAGGGTGCTGGGCGAGCTTGCGGGCCGGGGAATAAACCCCCGCTTCATCCACTGCGCTAACAGCGACGGCATAATGCGCTTCCCCGAGTTCTGCGGGAACCTTACAAGGCCGGGGCTTCTTCTTTATGGCTACGCGAGCCCGTCCCCAAAAAAGCCTCCGCTAAAGCCGGTCGCCTCGGTGCGTACCCGCGTCTCTCAGGTAAAGTGGGTGGAGGAAGGGCAAAGGGTGGGATATTCCTGCGCCTGGACGGCTCCGCGGCGCACCCTTGTCGCCACCGTTGCCGCCGGATACGCCGACGGGATAATGCGCGGCGGCTCGGGCAGGATGCAGATGATAATACGGGGAAGGCGGGTGCCGCAGATCGGGAATATCTGCATGGATATGTGCATGCTTGACGTTTCCGCGGTTCCGGGCGCCGAGTCGGGCGACGTTGTTACCATTGTCGGGACAGACGGAGCTGAAACCATAGGGATGGATGAAATGGCCAAAGCCGCCGGAACCATTACTTATGAGCCTATGACTCTTCTTTCCTATCGTTCCCCCCGTTACTACCTCAAGGGCGGCCAGGTGGTCGCCGTCATGCACCGCTCGGGTGGGTACAGCGAAATTTAGCGGGCAAGCCAAGCTGTTATACTACTCCGCATTTAAAATACTTCTTTCTATGGCTTCCCCCGCCTCTGGCGGGGAAGCCATAGAGTGATATTATAAAAGCATTTTATTTGCGGAGTAGTATAAGTTGATCGGATACAAAAGCGGTCCCCCGGCTTTGAAACCGGGGGACCGCTGTATTGTTCGCAATTTTTAGTACATTCCGCACATGTTGGGAGCGGGGGCGGCGGGGTGCTCCTCGGGGATGTCGGTTATAAGGGACTCGGTGGTCAGCACCATGGCCGCGACCGAGGCCGCGTTCTGAAGGGCGGAACGGGTAACCTTGGCGGGGTCGACTATGCCGATCTCGATCATATCGCCGTAATTCTCGTTGTAGGCGTCGTAGCCGTAGCCGGGGGTAGCCTTCGCGAGAATTTTGTCGAGAATAACCGAGCCTTCCACGCCGGCGTTGGAGGCGATCTGGCGAACGGGCTCCTCGAGAGCGCGCAGAACGATGCAGGCGCCGGTCCTGATATCGCCGGAGGTTGCCTCTACGACCTTCTTAACGTCGGCGAGAACGTCAATGAGGGCGATGCCGCCGCCGGGGACGATGCCCTCCTCAACGGCCGCCTTGGTGGCGGAAAGGGCGTCCTCGATCCTGAGCTTTTTCTCCTTCATCTCGACCTCGGTGGCCGCGCCAACCTTGATAACGGCTACGCCGCCCGCCAGCTTGGCGAGGCGCTCCTGGAGCTTCTCGCGGTCAAAGTCGCTGGTGGAAATCTCGTGCTCGGAGCGAATCTGCTTAATGCGGTCCTGGATGGCGGCCTTGTCGCCCGCGCCGTCCACGATGATGGTGTTTTCTTTCTGCACCTTGACCTGAGCCGCGCGGCCGAGGTCGTTCATGGTGGCTTCCTTGAGCTCGAGGCCCAGCTCCTCGCTGATTACCTGACCGCCGGTGAGGGTGGCGATATCCTTGAGCATTTCCTTGCGGCGGTCGCCAAAGCCGGGAGCCTTTACTGCCACGCAGGTAAAGGTGCCGCGAAGCCTGTTGACGATAAGGGTGGAAAGAGCCTCGCCCTCTACGTCCTCGGCGATTATCACAAGCTTTTTGCCGGCCTGAACGATCTGCTCGAGAAGGGGCAGAATCTCCTGAACTGAGGAAATCTTTTTATCGGTGATGAGGATGTAAGCGTCGTCGATGACGGCTTCCATCTTCTCGGTGTCGGTAACCATATAGGGGGTGATGTAGCCACGGGCAAACTGCATTCCCTCGACCACGTCGGTGTAGGTTTCGGCGGTCTTGGATTCCTCTACGGTGATAACGCCGTCGGCGGTGACCTTATCCATGGCCTCGGCGATAAGCTTGCCGATAACCTCGTCTCCCGAGGAAACGGTGGCTACGCGGGCGATGTCGTTACTGCCCGATACTTTTTTAGAGTTTTTGCCTATAGCCGCGACGCTTGCGTCGACAGCCTGCTGGATCCCTTTCTTTATATCCATGGGAGAAGCGCCGGCGGCCACGTTCTTCATCCCCTCGCGGATCAGGGACTGGGCCAGCAGAATGGCGGTGGTGGTACCGTCTCCGGCGGCGTCGTTGGTCTTGGTGGCTACTTCCTTGAGAAGCTGAGCGCCCATATTCTCGAAAGCGTCCTCAAGCTCGATTTCCTTGGCGATGGTCACCCCGTCGTTGGTGATGAGGGGGGAGCCGAACTTTTTGTCGAGAACAACATTGCGGCCCTTGGGGCCGAGGGTGATCTTAACGGTATCGGCCATCTTGTCGATACCGGTTTGCATGGTTT
>JAITVF010000186.1 GCA_031285945.1 Oscillospiraceae bacterium | reverse complement strand
CTGGTCGCTCCTCGCGTAGCCCGCCGAAACAAGCAGGGCAGCTAGCTTTTCAACGTCGTGAGCCTCGCCCGGCTTAAGGGCTTTGGTCCTCGCAAGAAACACCTCCGGCGGCAGGGTGTACTGCACCGCTCCCTCCGCCGAGGAAACCACAACCTTAATGTCATTCGCGAGAATCCTCCCGAAAGCCCGGAGCCTTGCGTGCTCGTACTCGTGGGACGCTCCTTCCACCGCGCGGAACACAAGCTCGCGCGAGGGGAGCAAAATGGCGACCTCCTCGCCGAAAAGAGCGTTTAAATCCTCGCAAAGCTTATTGGCCGAGGCCTCGTTAGAGGTAACCGCGTGCGCCGTAACGCCGGTTTCACGGCACAGCGAAAAAATATAGTGGGCCTTGTGTATGTTCTGGAGCCCCGTTACGAGCAGCGGGGAGCGCCGGGCCAGTACCGCTCCCGGCAGGCTCTTATAGGGGGTTGAGTTCTCGAGCAGTCGCGCGAATTGCTTCATACGCCGTCCTCGTTTTTCTGCTCTATCGATTTGCGGTTAAAGCGGTTCATGGCTTCGTTTATATTCCCCGCTGCAATAAGCTCGGCGGCGCGCGCGGCGGCGTTAAGGGCGGGCTTAAGCCTTTCGGACTCCTCCTGCGAGAACCGGCCGATCACCCAGTCGACAAGATCCATGTCCGGGTGGGCCTTGGGGCCTATCCCGACCCGGATACGCGGGAAATTATCAGAGCCCAAAAGGTAAATAATATTTTTGAGCCCCTTCTGCCCGCCGTCGGAGCCACCCTTGCGAACCCGCACAGTACCCTGTGAGAGGGCGATATCGTCGCAAATGACTATAAGCCGCTCGGGCGGCAGCTTATAAAAGGCAAGGGCCTCGGTTACGGCCTGCCCCGAAAGGTTCATAAAGGTCGCCGGCTTTAACAGCAGCGCCTTTTTCCCCGCGACCAGGCACTCGGCGCAAAGAGACTTAAAGCGCAGTCGCGTGATTTTAACTCCGAGCATGTCGGCCAAAGCCTCGACAGCCAGATAGCCCGCGTTGTGGCGGGTATCCTCGTATTCCCGGCCGGGATTTCCAAGCCCCGCCACGATATACTCGACCGGCCCCGGCGGGTTTGCCGCCGGCCGTGGGAAGAGCTTAGCGAAAAGATCGTCCAGCATTGATTTTTTCCGTCCTTACAGGCAGATGATTATGCGCCGACAGGGCGTTGGCGGCACCTGTCGGCGTTAGGCTTTGTCAATATAATACCCGTTATACTACACGAAGAGTGGCGAAACGGGCTTATCCTTGTAGATGCGCTCAAGGGCCTCGGCAAAAAGGGGCGCCACAGGGAGGTAGCTTATTTTGTCGAGCTTTTTTTCCTCATCCGCATGGATGGTGTCGAGAAGGGTGAGCTCTTTAATCCGGCTATTTTCGAGCCTTTCGTGGGCCGGGGGGGAGAGCACCCCGTGGGTGGCGCAGGCGTAAATTTCTGTTGCGCCGCCCATGTTTATAAGAGCCTCGGCCGCCTGACAAAGGGTTCCCGCCGTATCGATGAGATCGTCTACGATAATTACGCTCTTACCCTTAACCTCGCCTATTATATTCATGATCTCAACGGCGTTGGCCTTGGGGCGGCGCTTGTCGATAATGGCGAGGGGAGCGTCGAACTTTTCGGCGAACTTTCTCGCCCGGGCTACCGACCCCAGGTCGGGGGAAACGACTACGACCTCGTCCTTGCGACCCTCAAACTTCTTGCAGAAGTAAGGAACCAGTATCGCCACGCCCAAAAGATGATCCACCGGTATGTTGAAGAAGCCCTGAATCTGCGGCACGTGAAGGTCCATGGTCAGCACCCGGTCGGCGCCTGCCGCCGTTATGAGGTCGGCCACAAGCTTTGCCGAGATTGGGTCCCTGGCCTTGGCCTTACGGTCCTGGCGGGCGTAGCCGTAATAGGGAATAACCGCGGTTATTCTTCCCGCGCTCGCCCTCTTGAAGGCGTCCATCATTATGAGAAGCTCCATCAGGTTATGGTTGACCGGCTTTGAGATCGATTGAACCACAAAGACGTCCGACCCCCGCACGCTCTCGCCGATCGAAACCGAAATCTCGCCGTCGGCAAAGGTTGTGACCTCGCTCTTACCCAGCGGAAGCCCCAGCGTGTGGGCCATGGAGGCGGCCATGGGCTTATTGGCGTTGGCGGCAAAAATTTTGATATCCTTACCATGCAGATTCATTTTTTTTACTCTCCCCTGTTTTCCCCGATAATTCCTTGCATTGCCTGCTGAGTATGTAAAAGGGTCACTTCCGGGTTCTTCCCTTTTGGTACCGTTCACCGGAGCTGTTCCAGTTTTCCTTTACCGCTTGCCTGGAGCGGCCGATCACCAGCGAGCCCTCGGGGACGTCCTCCGTAACGGTTGTTCCCGCCGCGCAGTAAACACGGTCGCCCAGCCTAATCGGGGCGATCAGGTTTGTGTTGCAGCCTATAAACGCTCCGTTGCCTATCTCGGTACGGTATTTGCCCGAGCCGTCGTAGTTTACCGTAACCACCCCGCAGCCAAAGTTGCAGAACTCGCCCACATCGGCATCCCCCACATAGGTGAGATGGGCGACCGAGGTGCCCCTGCCGATATTAGAGTTTTTAAGCTCGACAAAGTCGCCCGCCTTAACGCCGTCGCCTATGACGCAGCCGGGCCGGATGTTGGACATGGGCCCGATTTTAACGCCGCCGCCCACTGTGGAGGATTCGACAAAGCTCGCTATTATGGCTGAGCCGTCTCCCACCACGGCGTCGTTAATCCTTGTGTTGGGGCCTATTTCGCAGTCTTTGCCAATCACCGTTTCGCCGGTAAGAATGCTGCCGGGAAGTATTCTCGTATCGGGGCCCACCCTGACCTGCGGCCCCACCGTAACCTGCGCGGGGAAGGGGATATCCACCCCTTCCGCCATAAGCCGGTCGAGCACCCGGGTTCTCGCTATTTCGTTGAGGGCGGCGAGGCTTCTGCGGTCGTTTGCGCCGAGAGCGGCCTCGGGCCGGCAGTTCACCGCGCCCGCCTTAAGCCCCCTATTAACAGCGACCGCCACCGTGTCGGTCAGGTAATATTCGCCGCTCGCGTTGGCTGTGGTCAGTTCACCCAGGGCACTGAGAAGAAATTCAGCGTTAAACCAGTAGGCCCCGGTGTTAATTTCCTTTATGGCCCGAGCTTTCTCGTTAT
>JAITVF010000173.1 GCA_031285945.1 Oscillospiraceae bacterium | reverse complement strand
GCGCTTCGCCAGGCAATCTCAGATTGTTTATCCCCTGCCAACGGTAGGGAGAAACAAAAAGGAGCGGAACTTTTTGGACTGGAAAGCACTCTATAAAGAAAGATTAGTCACCGCCGACCACGCGGTGCATCGCATCCAATCCGGCAACCGTATCTCCGTAGGCCATGCCTGCGGAGAGCCCACCTATCTGGTTGACGCGCTGGTGCAAAACCGCGAACGGCTCCGGGATGTGGAAATAACCCACATGGTGGCCATGGGCAAGGCCGATTACGCGCAGCCCGGTATGGAAGCGCACTTCCGCCACATCTCGCAGTTCGTGGGCGGGGCCACTCGTGGCACGGTGAAGGCAGGCCACGGCGATTTTATCCCCTGCTTCTTCTCTCGCATCCCCTACCAGCTGGACACCACCCTCAAGCCAGACGTGGCCATGATTCAGGTATCGCCGCCTGACCGGCACGGCTATTGCAGTTTGGGCGTTTCGGTCGATTACGCCAAGCATTCCGTCGAGGTGGCCCCGCTGGTAATCGCGCAGGTTAACAAGAATATGCCCCGTACCCACGGCGACTGCTTTGTGCACGTATCGGAGCTGGACGTGATCGTCGAACAGGACACGCCGCTAATTGAATTGCCGCCGCCTAAAATCACCGACGTGGAACGCGCAATCGGCGAAAACTGCGCCAGTCTGATTAAAGACGGCGACTGCCTCCAGTTGGGCATCGGCGCGATTCCCGACGCTGTTTTGCTATTTTTAAAAGATAAAAAAAACTTGGGCATCCACTCGGAAATGTTCTCGGACGGCGTTGTCGAGCTGGTGGAGGCGGGGGTTATCAACAACAGCCGCAAGAATTTGCACCGCGGCAAGATGGTGGCAACCTTCTTAATGGGTACCCGCCGGCTTTACGATTTTGTGGATGATAACCCCACCGTGGCCATGTACCCGGCCACCTACACCAACGACCCGCTGGTGGCGGGACAAAACGACAATCTTGTCTCCGTCAATTCCTGCGTGCAGATCGATTTGCTGGGGCAGGTGTGCTCGGAAACGGTGGGGATGACGCAGATCAGCGCCGTGGGCGGGCAGGTGGATTTTGTGCGCGCGGCGGCTATAAGCAAGGGCGGGCGCTCCATTATAGCCATGCCCTCTACAGCGGCTAAGGGAACTATAAGCAAGATCGTGCCGGTGCTGGACGAGGGCGCGGCGGTGACCACCTCGCGCAACGATGTGGAATATGTCGTGACCGAATACGGCGTGGCGGACCTGAAATACCACACGATGCGCGACAGGGCGCGGATGCTGATTGGCATCGCGCACCCGGATTTTCGCGATAGCTTGAAGGCAGCATTCGAAAAGCGGTTTAACTCAAGCTTTTAGGGGCGGCATTGTCGTAAAATTGTCGCTTTGTTGCCGACCGGCGGCTCATTCCCATGAAAAACGCATACTTAATATTCCAAACAACCGTTATATGTAAGGAGAAGGAGTATGGATTTCGCACTAAACGAGCAACAGGCAATGGCGCGCCGGCTCTTCCGCGATTTTGCGCTGGCCGAGGTAAGGCCCCTCGCCGAGGCTCTTGACGAGGAGGAGCGTTTCCCCGCCGAAACGGTAGAAAAGCTGGCCAAATACGGCTTTTTGGGCATTCCCTACGCGAAAGAATTCGAGGGGCAGGGCTGCGACACGCTCACCTACGCGCTGTGCGTAGAGGAATTGAGCCGCGTATGCGCTACCACCGGCGTGATCGTTTCGGCCCATACGTCGCTGTGCTGCGACCCCATTATGAAATACGGCACGGAGGCGCAGAGGAATAAATACCTGCCCGACCTACTTTCGGGCCGCAAGCTGGGCGCGTTCGGCCTCACCGAGCCGGGCGCGGGTACCGACGCGGCGGGCCAGCAGACCAAGGCTATCCTCGATGGCGACTATTATATTTTAAACGGCAGTAAAATCTTCATAACCAACGCGGGCCCCGCGCAGACTTATATCGTGATGGCCATGACGGATAAGTCTAAAGGGACGCGCGGCATCTCGGCCTTTATCGTTGAAAAGGGCTTCCCCGGCTTTACTATTGGCAAAAAAGAGCGCAAGATGGGCATACGGGGCAGCGCCACCGCCGAGCTGGTGTTCGAGAATTGCGCTGTTCCCAAAGAGAATCTTCTCGGAGCCGAGGGCAAGGGCTTCGGCATTGCCATGGGTACGCTGGACGGCGGGCGCATCGGCATTGCGGCGCAGGCGCTGGGCATAGCGCAGGGCGCGTTTGACGAGCTGCTTGGCTACGTTAAGGAACGCAAGCAGTTTGGCAAGCCCCTGGCGGCGTTTCAGAACACGCAGTTTAAGATCGCCGATATGAAGGCGCAAATCGAAGCGGCGAGGCTGCTGGTGTATAACGCGGCGATGGCCAAGGACAGCGGCAAGCCCTTTTCCGCCGACGCGGCTATGGCCAAGCTGTTCGCCGCCGAAACGGCCATGGCCGTCACCACGCAGGTTGTGCAGCTCTTCGGCGGCTATGGCTACACCCGCGATTACCCCGTTGAACGGATGATGCGGGACGCTAAAATTACAGAAATCTACGAGGGAACCAGCGAGGTGCAGCGGATGGTCATCGCCGGTTCGGTTCTGAAATAGGGGGCGCGAAAATGAGAATCATTGTTTGCATAAAGCAGGTGCCCGACACCAACGAGGTGCGGCTCAATCCCGAGACCGGCACGCTGATCCGCGACGGCGTGCCCAGCATCATTAACCCCGACGACAAGGCGGGGCTGGAGGCGGCTCTGCGGCTCAAGGACGAGCAAGGCGCGACAGTCACCGCGCTTTCGATGGGACCGCCCCAAGCCGCCGAGGCGCTGCGCGAGGCCTTGGCCATGGGGGCCGACGAGGCGGTCCTGGTCACCGACCGCGCCTTCGGCGGCGCCGATACGTGGGCGACCTCATCGACTATTGCATCCGCTATTCGAAAGCTTGGAGAGTATGATCTGATTATTACCGGGCGGCAGGCCATCGACGGCGACACGGCGCAAGTGGGCCCGCAGATCGCCGAGCATCTGGGGCTGCCCCACATCAGCTACGCCGAGGAGCTGCGGCTGGAGGGGCGGCATATTATCGTAAAACGGCAGTTTGAGGACAGATACCATATTCTAAAGGCAAATATGCCTTGCCTTGTCACCGCCCTTTCCGAGCTGAATGCGCCGCGCTACATGACTCCTGGCGGCATTTTCGACGCCTACCTTGCCAAAGAAATCCAGATATTGAGCCGCGCCGATCTTGACGTGGAGGACGGCAACATTGGGCTTGGCGGCTCGCCCACCCGGGTTTTCCGTTCCTTCACCAAGGCTGTGAAGGGCAAGGGCACCGTCGTAACCCTCGACTCGGAGGAATCGGCGGCGTGGATTGCCGAGCGGCTGCAAGATAAATTTGTGATTTAAGGGGGTGGGCAAGATGGAAAAAGGGGATTTTAATGGCGTTTTTGTTTTGATTGAACAAGTGGACGGCGTGATCGCCGGGGTTACCTATGAGCTATTGGGCAAAGGTAAAGAACTGGCCACAGCTCTGGGCACAAAGGTAATGGCGGTGCTGCCGGGCCACAATGTCGAGCCGCTCTGCCAAAATCTGGCGCGGTACGGAGCTGATAGCGTCATCTTGGTGGATGACGCCGCGCTGGCCGTTTACAAAACGGAGCAATACGCCCGCGCGGTCACCGCCGTAATTCATAAATACAAGCCGGAGATTTTACTGTACGGCGCGACGGCTATTGGACGCGACCTCGCGCCCCGGGTTTCCGCCCGTGTGCACACAGGGCTTACCGCCGACTGCACAGGGCTGGAGATTCAGGAGGGCACCGGAGATTTGATGATGACCCGCCCCGCCTTTGGCGGCAACATTATGGCTACTATTCTTTGCTCCAATCACCGGCCCCAGATGGCCACCGTGCGCCCCGGAGTCATGAAGCGGATTGCTCCCATCCAAGGCGCCTCATGCCCCGTTGAGCGGCTTGAGGTTCCGGAGCTGGCTGAGGGCGCCGGCGTGGAGATTCTTGACGTCATCAAAAAAATCAGCAAGCAGGTTGATATTCAAGATGCCAAGGTGCTGGTTTCCGGAGGGCGCGGCATGGGCGGCCCGGAAAATTTTGAGCTGCTCGAAGAGCTGGCCGAGGCGCTGGGCGGTACGGTTTCGTCCTCCCGCGCCTGCGTGGACGCGGGCTGGGCGGAAAAGGACAGGCAGGTGGGTCAGACGGGTAAGACCGTGCGGCCTAACCTGTACATCGCCTGCGGGATTTCGGGGGCTATCCAGCATCTGGCGGGTATGGAGGAATCTGAGATCATCGTTGCGATTAATAAAGATGCCACAGCGCCCATTTTTGAGGTGGCCGATTACGGCGTGGTGGGGGATGTTGTGAAGATTCTTCCGCTGTTGACGCGCGAGGTGCGCAAAATAAAGGATAACAAGATAAAATAAGCGGGTCGTATTACCGCCACAAACGCTCTAAGGCGGCACGTTACGGCCAACGGCTTGATTGCCGCTCGCGTGACGTGCCGCCATCTTATATTATGTCTGTTCGATAAATAGCCCTTGTGATACTATTCCGCCGCTTCCCCCGCCTCTGGCGGGGGAAGCATAGAGTAATATTATAAAAGCATTTTATTT
>JAITVF010000091.1 GCA_031285945.1 Oscillospiraceae bacterium | reverse complement strand
AGCCCTTAATCCGCTCCTCGAACTCGCCGCGAAATTTCGCGCCCGAAACAAGCCCGGTAAGGTCGAGCGTTAAAAGACGCATGTCCTTAAGGTTATCTGGAACCTCTCCGGCGTGAATTTTGCGGGCGAGGCCCTCGGCTATCGCCGTCTTGCCAACCCCAGGCTCGCCTATGAGA
Organism: Oscillospiraceae bacterium; assembly: GCA_031285945.1. Lineage (GTDB taxonomy): Bacteria > Bacillota > Clostridia > Oscillospirales > Ruminococcaceae > WRAV01. The sequence goes on along the minus strand of JAITVF010000091.1, from coordinate 5,687 downwards.
ACGGGGTTGTTTTTTGTCCGGCGCGAAAGTATCTGAATAGCCCGGGCAATCTCATCCTCCCGCCCGATAACGGGGTCTAGCCTGCCCTGCGCCGCAAGGGCCGTAAGATCGCGGCTGTAGCGGTCCAGGGTATTTGTTCCGCCGCCCTTTTCGCCGCCGCCGGCCATAACCGGCTGCCTTTGCCCAGTATTGTCAAGCGCCTTTCTTAACTCCGTGGCGATTATTTCGGGCTCGGCCCCGGTCGCCGAAATCACCCTTGCCCCTAACGAGGCTTTATCGCCAAGTATGGCCAGCAGGATATGCTCCGGCTCTACAAGCTCCGAGCCCGCGCTCCTGGCCTCCCGCTCGCAAAGAGCTAAGACCCGCTCGGCCTCCGCGGCGAGGCGCCCGTGCAGGGCTTCCTCCCGCCCGTTATTGGCGGCGAGCCGCTCTATCGCCTCGCGGAGTATGCCCTCCCCAAGGCCGAAGCTTTCAAGCGCCTCTTTGGTTTTCCCGCTTCTCGAAAGGCTCCACAGTATGTGCTCGCTGCCCGCCTGACCGCCGCGCAGCGCCGTGGCGAAGCGAAAAGCCTCCTGTATAACCCTGCGTGACTCCTCGGAAAATATATCCTTGCGCGGCATATCAGCCACACTCCTTTTCTTCGCGGAATATTCGGTCGCGCAGCCCGGCGGCGCGCTCGTAATCCTCGGCCTCCACGGCGGATTTCAGCCGCGCCCTGAGCTCAGAGAGCCTGCGCCTGCGCTTTATTTCCTCCCCCAAGTCGGCGGGGGCGGGGGGCGCCTCAGGCTCCTTTACCATTACGCGGGTTCTCTGCCCGGCCGGGGCAAGGCCGTCCCCCAGGTAGCCCTCAGCCCATTCCGAAAAGCCCGTAAAGGCCGGGGCGGCGTCAAAGCTCTTTATCATTCCAGAGGCGTAACGGCGCATATCCTCAAGGCAGCCGTCGCACAGGCGCATCTCGCCCGCGTTTCCCATATAGCTCATCACAATGTGGTTTGTAGCGTCGTTAACCTTGCAGCGGTCGCATTTCATGACTAAAGCCCTCCTTATACTACTCCGGGATTATTCGCCTGTAAGCGCTACGAGCATCTGTTTGAATATATCGGCCCTTACGCAGTCTCGTAAGGGCTGCGTAAGCCTTCGCAGGGAGCGGTCACTCAGCGCCGCCGTAATAAGGCCGGCTGAGCCGGAATCTATGGCGCCCGCCCCGGCAAGGTTTGATAAAAAGGCGGCGGCGCAGGGCCATGTGATTTGGTCGCCTATCATATTTACCGTATGCATAACAAGTAGCCTGGGCTCGGGGGATACCCGCCTGATGCGTATGTAGCCGCCCCCGCCCCTTCTGCTCTCGACTATATAGCCGTGCTCGGGGGAAAACCGGGTGGAAATTACGTAGTTGATCTGGCTGGGCACGCAGCCGAAGCGTCCGGCAAGCTCGGCCCGCTGCAATTCGGCGCAGCCCTCGGCCTCCTCGAGCATATCCTGTATAAAAATCGCAATGGTGTCGCTTATCGCCATGTTATCCCCTGCTCTCAGAAGTTAATTTGACTTTGACTAACTTTGACCTTTAAGGGCATTTTACACGATTCGCATAGGTCAAACAAGGTCAAATTAGAGTTTTAACGGGCGATCTGTTTAAATTAGCCGGATATTTCCCGCCCGATCTCGAGATTTCGCAGAATTTCTAACGATCTCACGCTTTTAATTTATGCATTAAACTGTAAATATCTGTCAAAACTTCCAGTCAGGAGGTGACCGATATGAATAACCCGAAGACAAGCGGCCTCGACAGGCTGCTGAACGCCAGCACCGACGCCAAAGCATACTTTAATTCCCTGCCGGAATATGTTCGGGAGATTATCCTCTCGCGCCGCCAGAGCATCCAAAACGAGGACGACCTGCGCGGCTACGGCGATAAGCTCACCATGGGCGACCGCTAGCTCATCGTTGCGCCGTTCCCGCCGGCTTAAAGCCCTCGCCTATTACCTCGTTGGCCTCCATGGCCATTATAAAGGCTCCAGGGTCGATCTGGTAGGCTATCTGCTTAACCTCGTAAACCTGGCTCGCCCTGACCGCGCAGAGAAGCACCGGCTTATCGGCCCTTGTAAAGGAGCCCCTGGCCTCTAGCACTGTGCAGCCGCGGTCAAGCTCGGCAAAAATTTTAGCCGAAATATTCTCCGCGCTCTCTTCGTTGGTCACGATCATAAGAACCTTGCCCATGTCGAGGCCGTAGAGAATGGAATCGACCACCCTGGTAGAAACAAAGATTGTGATAAGGGCAAAGAGGGCGCTTTCCACGTTTCTAAAAACGAGAGCGGCAGAGATAAGCACCAGGGCGTCCACCCCGAGGAGTATTCTCCCCACCGGCAGGTTGGGCAGCCCGCGCTGAATAAGGCGGGCAACAATGTCGCTGCCCCCGGTAGATGAGGAGCGCATAAAAACCAGCGCGCACCCCGCGCCCATAAGAATACCCGCGTAAAGGGCCGAGAGCATAGTCTCGCCCGTATAAAAGAGCCCGGTCCGCGCCACTATTTCAAGCATAAGGCTCATTATCGCCGTGCTTATAACAGTCTTGACGGCAAACCTTCTGCCCAGGAATTTTAAGGCGAGCAAAAGAAGCGGAATGTTAACTACAAAAACCAGCAGCGATATTGAAACGTCTGTCAAATAGTTAACAATGATCGCTATGCCGCTTACCCCGCCGGGAGCTATCTGCGCGGGCGCAGAAAAGCACTGGGCGCCCGCCGCTATGAGCAGGCCCCCGGCAATATCGAACAAAATATCCCAAATAAGGCTTTTGGCGGTAAACTCAAGCTTATCGTCCCGGGGCATTGCGCTCCTCCTCCGTCTTTGCGATCAGGGTATCTATAAGCTCGAAGAGCTCCCTTAGGCGGGCCTCTTCCCCTTTGAGGTAAAGGTAGCCGAAAAGCGCCTCGATTGCGGTGGCCTTGTGGTACTGCTCTGGGGTGCAGCTGCGGGGAATCGTTGAAAGGCTAGCGTTTCTTCCCCGCTTTAGTATGCTCCGCTCCTCTATGGAGGATTCGTTAAAAACCGCGTCGTAGGCAAGGGCCTGGGCCGACGCCTTTACCCGGCGCACCGCGAGGCGCTGGAGGCTCTGCCCAGGAACGCTGCCGCCCCTTACGATCCTTTCGCGGACCATCAGCTCAAAAACTCCGTCCCCCAAAAACGCCAGGGGAACGGGGCTAAGGCCCTTAGGGTCAAATTCTCCGTTACGGTTAAGCAAGGGCCGTCTCCCCTTTATTTTACATAGTCGAACTCAAAGCCAAGTATGCTTACCGTGTCGCCTTCCTCAACGCCCATCTCCTCGAGCCTTGCTATTATGCCGCTCTGGATTAAAACCCGCTGAAAATACTGAAGCGATTCGTAATCGTTGGGGTTGACGGAATTCATTACGGGATTGAGCCAGGGCGCGTCCACCTCGTAAAAGCCGTCCCCGCCCCTTACCGTATAGCCCTGCGGGTCGACCGCGGGCATAGCCGCAGGCTCCGGCTCATACTCCGCAATGGGCGGAAGCTCCCGCAGCATGCTCCAAACCGCCGCCGCAAGCTCCTTAAGCCCCTGGCCCGTCGCGGGGGAGATTACAAAAAATGGCAGGCCCGCCGTATCCTCTATAAAGGCTTTAAAGCTATCGAGCTGTTCTTTTGTGGCCAGGTCGCTTTTGCCGGCGGCCACCACCATGGGCCTGCCGGCAAGCTCGGGGTTATAGGCCTTGAGCTCGGCGTTGATTATGTCAAAATCCTCGCGCGGGTCCCGGCCCTCTATTCCCGAAACATCCACGATATGAACGAGAAGGCGGCAGCGGTCCACGTGCCGCAAAAACGCGTGGCCCAAGCCCACCCCCTCGCTGGCCCCCTCGATAAGCCCGGGGATGTCGGCCATAACAAAGCTGCTCCCCTCCTCTACCCGCACTACCCCCAGAACGGGGGTGAGGGTGGTAAAGTGGTAGTTGGCGATTTCGGGCTTAGCCTCGCTGACCCGGGCAAGGAGAGACGACTTGCCCACATTGGGAAAGCCCAAAAGCCCCACGTCGGCCAAAAGCTTGAGCTCAAGCTGCACCTCGAGCTTATCGCCGGGCTTCCCCGGCTTTGCAAAGCGTGGGATCTGGCGGGTGGGTGAAGCAAACCGCGCGTTGCCCCAGCCCCCCCTGCCGCCCCTCGCAATAACCGCCGGCCCATCCCCCGAAATATCGGCTATCAGCCTGCCGGTTTTAAGCTCCTTAACAAGTGTGCCGCGGGGAACCTTTATAACAAGATCGCCGGCGTTTCTTCCGGTGCAGCGCTTTGTGCCGCCATTGGCGCCGTTTTGGGCCGCGTACTTTCTCTTATACCTGAAATCGGCCAGGGTAGAAAGGTGGTTATCGGCCACAAATACAACGTCGCCCCCCTTGCCGCCGTCCCCGCCGTCGGGTCCGCCCGCCGCCACGTATTTTTCCCGGTGAAAGGAGACGGCCCCGTTTCCGCCGTCTCCCGCCTTAAGGCTTATTCGCGCAAGATCAACAAACATTTATTTTACTCCTGATTCCACGGCTAAATATAATATCAACGCCAAAACCCGCCCTGAGCTAAAAAATATGCTCAGGGCGGAGCCTTCTTGTCGGGATTAAAGAAAAAACAACGCTTACGACGCCGGGTAAATGCTTACCTTTTTGCGATCGCGGCCCAAGCGCTCAAAGCGGACGATTCCGTCCGACGTGGCAAAAAGGGTATCGTCCCGGCCGATGCCCACATTGGTTCCGGGATGGATTTTGGTGCCCCGCTGGCGAACCAGGATGTTACCGGCAAGCACGAACTGGCCGTCGGCCCTTTTGGCGCCCAGGCGCTTAGAGTGGGAATCGCGGCCGTTGCGGGTGGAGCCCATTCCCTTTTTATGAGCAAAATGCTGAAGAGAAAGGATAATCATATTCTTACACCTCCGAAAGGGTTATTGTTATATTGTCGGGATACTGCTGCCTTAAAAGGTCAATATGCAGGTAAAGCGCCCTCAAAAAGGCCGACGCCGGAAAATCAGGGGGATCATCAAGCTCAATTACTGTTTCGGCCTCAGAGACTAAAACCCTCGCGGCCACGCCCAAAATCTCGGTAATACCGTTGGCCGCCATCATAACCGCCGAAGAAACGCCGGCGCACACAATATCCTCGCCGCCGGGCGCAAAGCCCGCGTGCCCCGAAACCTTTGCGGAAACAAGCCCTCCGCGTCCTTTTAAAAAGGCGGCCCGTATCATCTTAAGCGGTTACTGATTCTATCTCAACCTTGGTGTAGCGCTGGCGGTGGCCCAGCTTGCGCTTTGAGTTTTTCTTAGAGCGATAGGTAAATACCGTTATCTTTTTCCCCTTGCCCTGCTTGAGCACCTTGCCGGTCACCCTGGCGCCCTCGACCAGCGGCGCGCCTATAACCACGCCCTCGTCCTTGCCAACCGCCAGAACCCTATCAAAGGTTACGGTGGAGTCGGCCTCCGCCTCCAGCTTCTCGACGAAGACTACGTCTCCCTCGCTGACGCGGTACTGCTTTCCGCCTGTTTCAATTACTGCGTACATTGCGTTTTGCCTCTTTCTATAAAGGCTCGCTGCGCTCGGGCGGCGCGGAATCCGCGCGCTTTTGTCTGCCCTGCCCGGAGCATGCGGCAACGTTAATACTAGCATATAACGGCCTTGCTTGTCAAGCCGGCGCCG
>JAITVF010000195.1 GCA_031285945.1 Oscillospiraceae bacterium | reverse complement strand
ATGATTGTCGACACCGAAACGGGCAAGGAGGCGGCCACAGGCGCTCAGGGTGAATTCTGCGCCAGGGGCTACAACATAATGAAGGGCTATTACAAGATGGAGGAAGCGACCAGAGCCGCCATCGACGAAGATGGCTGGCTTCACACCGGCGATCTGGCCACCGTGGATGAGGACGGCAACTACCGAATCACCGGCCGGATAAAGGATATGATCATAAGAGGCGGAGAAAACATCTACCCCAAGGAGATCGAGGAGTTACTTTATCGCCACCCCAAGGTAAAGGACGTGCAGGTTATAGGCGTTCCCAGCAAGCGGCTGGGCGAGGAGGTAATGGCCTGTATAAAGCTGCGCGATTTCGTTACCGAGTGCTCCGAGGATGAGATAAAGGAGTTTGTTCAGGGGAACATGGCCCGCCACAAGGTTCCGACCTGGGTCGAGTTTGTGGACGAGTTCCCCATGAACGCGGCGGGAAAGATTATGAAGTACAAGATGCGCGAGTGGGCGGCGGCAAAGATAGCGAACCGAGCCTGACTAAAAACCGGCGCTCGGCCGGCCCAAAGCTCAGCGAAACAGAGCGATTGCCTGACCGCGGCGCGAAAATTCCGCGCCGCGGTCAGGCAATCGCATGTGAAATGATCTTGTAATTTTGCGGTAAAGTAATATAATCGTAGAATAAGGCAATGCAAAAACAAGGAGGTTTTTTTGTGAAAGAGGTAATGGAATTTCTTGTAAAATCGGGCGTTTTCTATCTGGCTACCGTGGAGGGCGACCAGCCCCGGGTCCGGCCGATGGGCTTTGTTATGGAGTGCGGCGGCAGGCCGGCCTTTTGTACAGGAAAGAAAAAAGCGATGTACAGACAGATGATCGCAAACCCCAGGGTAGAAATCTGTGCCTATGACGGCCAGGGCAACACCCTGCGCCTCTGCGGAAAGGCTGTTTTTGCCACCTCCGCCGAATTGCAGCAAAAAGCGCTTGATCTTGCCCCCTCGATGAAACGCATGTATTCCGTAGGCGACGGCAACTTCGAGATCTTTTATCTGGATGAAGGAAAGGCGATATACACAAACATGAACGGGGAGACGCGGGAGCTTGCGTTATAACGTACGCAAAGGGAGCGAATAATAATACTTCTCCGCGATTAAAATGCTTTTATAATATTACTCTATCGCTTCCCCCGCCTTTGGCGGGGGAAGCGATAGAAAGAAGTATTTTAAATGCGGAGTAGCATAAGACATCGGAGGAATAGCGGTGAATATAGCGGTGAGGTATCATACCCGCGGAGGGAACACAAAAAAGGTGGCGGAGGCAATCGCCAGGGCAGTCGGAGCCGCGGCGGGTGATTGCGACGTTCCGATAGCGGGCCCAGTTGATTTATTATTCCTGGGCGGCTCCGTATACGGCTTCGGTCTGGACGACGCGGTTAAGAATTTTATCGCGAGACTTAACCCGTCGGAGGTAAAGGCGGTAGCGCTCTTCGGCACCTCCGCTATTGTGAAAACGGGAAACCGGGATATGGCTAAGCTACTCAGAGAACGGGGAATCGCCGTTCTCGGCAAAGATTTTTACTGCCGGGGAGAGTTCACCGTTATGCATCGCGGCCGCCCCGACGCAGGAGACCTGAGCCGCGCTGCGGAATTCGCGGGGGATGCGGCTAAGGGGCTTTAATACGCTACTGTTTATCCGGGAGTAGCCTCGGCGCGGCAGGCTTGTCGTCCAGGGGCCGCGCCGGGTCGTTACTTTTGATCGAGTAAAGGCAACCAAAACGCGCCGGAGGAGGCTGTGCCCCCTCCGGACTCCCATAACTGCTAAAGTATTGCCTGCACGTTTTGCAGCGTCTCTATCACTTCGGGCAGGCCGCCGGTTACGGCATTGTAAAAGTCGAGATTTTCGGGGTTGCCAGCGTCAAGCCGCCACTTTCCGCCCGCGTCTTTAATAAGGTGGGCGGTCGATCTGCGGTTGACGCGCAAAAGCCCTTCCACATCCATTATATCCATATATCCGGCCAGAAAAGCTCCCCAGTCAGGCTCGGTGTTATCCATCGAGCAGGTCAGCAGATACCCGGCGGCGTCGACGCTTAAATCTCCCAGTGCGCCGCCAATGTCCACGGCGGTTACTGAAACGTCCACCATTGCGGTGTCTCCGGTTATTTTCGCGGGTCCCGCCTCAAACTCTATGCGGGCAAGGGTCGGAACCAGAATGCCGTGATAGGCGTCCGATACGGCGCCCTCCGGCACCTCGCTCATCCACTGGGCGATTAGGCCGGTGTCCCATTCCCTGAGCGCCGTGAGCATTCCCTCCACCGCTCCTTCGGGGGCGGAGTTGTCGGTCGGGGCCGCAAGCGCATTGGACGTGTCGTAGGGGGCGTGCTCGGTTATCGGCGGATCCTCCTTGCCCCGCGACGCTATAACTCGCATCATTACCACAATAACCGCCGCCGCAATCAAAAGGACGCTGCCGATTACTACCCATTCTTTCCGCTTCATGATTATCCCTCCAGTCATGTTGTCCCTTACCGCATTTTATGGCGCAAAACCGGAGGTTATCCCATTTTTTCCTGAATAATTCCAGTGGCTGTAAATTTTGTTGAAGGGGGACAGGCATGTATATTCCGCTTGCAAAGGTTAACAGAGCAAGAAGGAGCAGGCTCGAAACGGTGCACGGAGCGGTTGAGCTTCCGGCTTTTATGAATGTGGGAACCTCCGCCGCCATAAAGGGAGGGGTAGGCTCGACAGATTTGCAGGAGCTGAACTGCCAGGTAGAGCTCTGCAACACCTACCACCTCCACGTAAGGCCGGGCGACGACGTCATTCGGGATCTGGGCGGACTTCATTCGTTTATGGGGTGGTCGGGCCCCATTCTTACCGATTCTGGGGGGTTTCAGGTTTTCTCCCTCGCAAGGCTCCGCAAAATCTCGGAAAAGGGGGTTACATTCCGTTCCCATTTGGACGGCAAGCAGATATTCATGGGCCCCGAGGAGAGTATGCGGATACAGTCGAACCTGGGCTCGACAATCGCAATGGCCTTTGACGAGTGCATAGAAAATCCCGCGGAATATAAATATACCGAGCGCAGCGTAGCCCGCACCACCCGCTGGCTCGCGCGGTGCAAAGAGGAGCTCGCCCGCCTCAACAGCCTGCCGGATACGATAAATCCCCGCCAGATGCTCTTCGGCATCAATCAAGGCTCCACATATGAGGATATTCGTATAGAGCATATGAAGGAGATAGCCGGTCTTAACCTTGACGGCTACGCCGTAGGCGGGCTCGCGGTAGGGGAGCCCACAGAGGCAATGTATAGCGTTCTCGACTCAGTTGTGCCATATATGCCGGAGGATAAGCCCCGTTATCTTATGGGAGTGGGAACGCCCGTAAATATCATCGAGGGAGTATATAGGGGAATAGACCTCTTCGACTGCGTTATGCCCAGCCGCAACGCCCGCCACGGCACAATATTTACGTGGGAGGGGGTGCGGATTCTGGGCAACGCGAGGTACCGGCGCGACTCGCTGCCCATCGACCCCAACTGCGGGTGCCCAGCCTGCCGCAACCACTCGCGGGGTTACATCCGCCACCTTCTCAACGTGAAGGAAATGCTGGGCTACCGCCTGGCGGTGCAGCACAATTTATGGTTTTACAACGAGCTGACGGCAAAAATCCGCGAAACCCTCGAGGACGGCAGCTTTGAGAGCTTTCGCCGTGAAATGCTTCCCGTTCTCGATAAAAGAATAGGCTTACGGGGCTGACGCGCAAAAACCACATTAGAAAAGCCTTGCATACGCGGGACTTTTCCGTTATACTGATACTTGTCTGTAACGGGGAGGGGAATTTCCGATCCCCGTATATTACGTGCTACCAGCACAAAAAGGAGCATAGCCATTCATGTTGCAGGAGTATTTGTTGACAGCGCAGCCGCAACAGGGCTCGATGATGAGTTCTATCCTTATGATGGCCGCCATATTTGGCGTTCTCTACTTCATCATGATCAGGCCGCAGAAAAAGAAGGACAAGGAAGCTCAGGCGATGCGCAACGCCCTTGAGGTGGGCGATGAAATCATGACCGCGGGAGGCATACTGGGCAGGGTGGTTGCCGTCAAGGAGGACGCCGATTCCATTCTTATCGAAACGGGCTCGGCCAACACTAAGATTCGTGTTTCCAAGACCGCCGTTCACACCAACATTACCGCCGGCGAGCGGGTGAGAGAGCGCCAGCAGGAGCTCGCAAAGCAGCGTGAGCTCGAAAAGGAAGCCAAAAAGAACAAAAAGGCCCTCAAGGATAAAGAGGAATAACCGGGCGTCCCTGCCGGAATATGGCAAACAAGCCCTGCATATAGTGTATAAGGCGGCGCCGTCGGCTCTTTGGGCGGCTTTTCAATTACACATACAGGAGGCGTTTGCATGTCGAATAAAAGGGCG
>JAITVF010000132.1 GCA_031285945.1 Oscillospiraceae bacterium | reverse complement strand
TCCCGCCCTTCAGGAGCAGTTCGCGAATATGGACCCCTCAGCCTTTTCGCATGAGTTCTACTCGCGGATGGCCTTTACCAACATCTTTACCGGCACCTTTGTCCCCGTTCTGATTATCGCTTCCGTTCTCGCCAGAAGCGGCAAAAAGAACGTAATTGGCGACATTGTTGAGATTCTGCCGCTGAGCATTTTCTCCGGTCTTGTCTTTACCGTCCCCGTCTATTTTATCGCTACCTTTATCGGCCCCGAGATTCCCTCACTGCTCGGCGCTCTTATTGGCCTTGTCATTCTGATTTCCTCGGTCCGCGCCGGCTTCCTCGTGCCCAAAAACGTATGGCGCTTCGAGAGCGACCCCATCGTTGAGGTTACCCACGAAACAAAGAGCAAGATCCCTCTCTTCCAGGCGTGGTCTCCCTATGTGATCATCGCGATAGTTCTGGTTATCACAAGGCTGCCCTGGCTCCCCATCAAGGGCTTTATAGACAGGTCCCTTATTGTCATGAAAGGCTTCCTGGGCGTAGAGGGGATTAACTTCAACTGGAAGATCTTTAACAACCCCGGCCTCTTCCCCTTTATTCTGGTGGCGGTTATCTATATGCTGGCCAACAAGCTCCCCGGCAGGGATATAGGCGAGGTCTTCAAAAAGACCTTTAAGCAGATCACCAACGCCGCCATCGCCCTTCTCGCGGGCGTCGCGCTGGTTCAGATCATGCGCTTTACCAACTTCAGCAATCCCTCCGGCACCCTCGACGCCATGACCACCGAGGTCGCAAAGGCTCTGGCAAACCTCTTCGGCGCTCTCTATCCGCTTGTTTCACCCATAGTAGGGGTATTCGGCGCCTTCGTTTCGGGCTCAAACACGGTTTCCAACACCATGTTTGCGGCGCTACAGTTCGAGACCGCCGTAATAGTCGGCCTGCCCACCGTTCTCATCCTCATCTGCCAGTCTATGGGCGGCGCCATCGGCAACATGGTTTGCGTCAACAACGTAGTAGCCGTTTCGGCCACCACCGGCGCGGAGGGCAAGGAAGGCCAGCTCATCATGGCGGCTCTTATCCCCTGCCTTATCTACAGCCTGATGGTCTCCATAGCAACCTTTATATACATAGCCGCAGGAACGGCAGCCGTCTGGATAGCCTGATAGCTTTAGTAACGTAGGGTAAAAGCCGCCTCCCCGTTAAGACTAAAAACGGGGAGGCGGCTTTTTACCCTTTTTATAGCAACGGCGTAAAACTTACTCAGCATTTAAAATACTTCTTTTTATTGCTTCCCCCGCCAGAGGCGGGGGAAGCAATAAAGTAATATTATAAAAGCTTTTTAATCGCGGATTAATATCAGGAGTTTTCGGCCGATTCGGCTTCCATTACAAGATCGCGGTACCAGGTCAGGGTTTTTATATATGCGTTAGCAAGATCGTCCTCTTTTATGTCGTGCACGATCATTCGCCTGCTTACCTCGCTCCAGTTGGCGTTTTCGTACTCCTCGATAAGCTCGAGAATGGGAAAGAACATTCCCTTTCTTTCCAGCAGCGCCTTACTGACGTTATCGGGAACCACAACCATATCAAGCGCTTCTTCCATCGGCGCCTCAAGTATCAGGTCAAGAACCGAAAAAAGACCCATCAAAAAGATACCCTGAGAGAGCTGCGCCATCTCAAAAAGAGGCGAAAGATTCTCGGCGAACCTTGCCCTCATAAGGGAAATTCTGGTAATCTCGGAGGGGCGCTCGCTGCCTAGCATCTGAGTCACGGCGGTTGCGACCCATTTGCGCACCTCACCCTGGCCGAGCATAGCCACCGCGTGCTGTATAGTTTTTATCTGGCTGCTCCTGGAGCGGTGCTGTGTGTTGACAAGCCTCAGCAGGGAAACTGTCAGAACCGGGTCAGTCTGAACGATTTTTGAAACTTCCTCAAATTCAAAGTTTTCGTCCTGAACCACATTTATAAGGCGGATAGAGTTCATACGAAGAGGGCTTGCGTCGTGGGCGCCCCTGGAGACCGCCACCCTGAAAAAGCGGGTCTCAAAAAGCCCATACTTAAGGGTACGCAGCCCCTCAAGCATCTCACGGGAAAACACGCCGGTCGCCACCGGTATTAAGTTCGGGAAATTCTCTACGATGTACCGGTAAATCTTTCTTGCGGCGTTCTGGTGATCTTCCTGCCAGGATAGGAAGCAGTAATCGCACAGGGCAAGTATCGGGCCGTAACCGGCAGGCTCATAAAGCCCCCCCACCGCAAACCTGAGGCCCTGTTCCCTAAGCGCCCTCAAACGGAAAAGGTAGGGCTCTTCCGGCTTTGGGGGCTCTTCGAGCAGGAATATGACCTTGTCGAGATGCTTTTTGCTCTGGCCCGCCAAATCGCCCAGCAGCATTATATAGCTTATTGGGATAAAGACCGGCTTGCCAAGAGAAAAAGCCTCGGCCCCGATTCCGTTTAGCAGATCGAGCAGCTCGGAGCGCGACGCGCCGTCAAATATGCCGGTTGCCTGCGCGCTCGAAAACAGGTCGTTTCCCCTGCGATACCTGAACAGATACGCCTCCACCACCATGTCACGGTTAAAAAGAGGAACAGTCACAATCTGAATACTCAACGCGTATCACCCGGCCTTCCTTTTCAAAGCCCGACCTTGCGGTCAGGAAAAATGGCGCTCATGTCATAATACTACAATATCGGCCAAAATGCCAGCAATTTTATAGTTTTTTGGCAACGGCCCCGTTTAAAAGGCAAAAAGCTCGCTCAGCTCGGCGGTATCGGGATTTATCATAACATCCCTCACACTCATGCCATAGTGAAGATGGGGCCCGGTGGAGTAGCCGGTAGAGCCTACCTCACCTATCTTTTGCCCCTGCTCTACCATATCCCCCGTGCTTACCGCCACCGAATCCATGTGGTAATACCAGGTTTTAAGGCCGAGGCCGTGCTCTATCATAATTGAGTAGCCGGTCAGAGTCAAAAAACCGGCGAACTGTACCCTGCCCCGATTGGGCGCGTAAACGGGGGAGCCCGTGGGCAGCGCGATATCCAAAGCCCCGTGTCGCTGGGGGGTGGGATCGTCGTTGGTATAGCGCATCACGGCGAAAGGAGTGGTGATTCTGCCTCCCTCTACCGGGCGAATGAACCGCCCCTGCCAGTAACGCTCAGTGTCCGACTCAAATCGCAACGGATAATAAACCCGGTTGTATTCGTAATTGGCCGCTTCCGATTCCAGCGTCTCGGCGGTTGTTTCGCCATCCATAACAAGGTGCTGCTCTTCAAACCGTTTATCCCTTACCGTTATAAAGACCCTTTTGCCGAGCCCGCCCGCAGTTATATCCGCGTAATACTCACCGGGAACCGTTATGTAGCTTACCGGGAGAAGGGCCGTCCAGCCGCCCTCGCCGTCGGGATAAAAGGTTACAGTATTGGCAATCGGGGTTTCACAGACGGGCGGCGTTTCCCCCTTAAGGTTGTTAACCCGCAGGATTACCACCTCGCCGGGAAAAGTTTCGGCTCCCGCGGTTTCGATTGATATCTCGGGCGGCCTGACCGTTTCGACAACATATGTATACGCGGCCTCCCCCGACGAGTACGGTCCGTCGAAGCCCGCCGTTGCGGTAACCTCGTAGCGGCTTGCTTCTTCAAGTATAATTTCAGTGATATTGGCGGCGGCGTCTTCAAAAATAACCGCGCCGTTCAATCTTACCGATATTAATACCGCCGACGGCTCCCGGGAAAATTCCGGAAGGGGCAATGGCGACGATAGCGGCCAGTCGGTGAGGGTTATATCCTCAGGCGGGTCGGGCTGCTCAGGGGCAGCGTAGCTTCCGTCCAGCCGCAGGTACCGGCAGGTGGTTTTAATCGGTTCAAGCCCCATTCCCGTCAGCGCCGCCGCCGGATGCTTAGCGAAAGCGTACGCCTCCTCGGGAAGTCCGTCAAGCCAGGATATATAGGCGACCCGGTCAGCCTCCAGAAATTGGCCTTCGTCTTCAAAAACGATTCTTTCGCCCGCCCTAACAAAAATTGTCGCGGTGCTTTCGGGTGTTGTGAGCTCAAGAAAATGGCCCGGGCCCTCCGCTTCCCCGTAAAAGGGCTGCAGCGCTTTAAGAATTTCAGCAAGCGAGGCGAGCCGTTCGGGATCGGTGACGGAATAGTCGATCATAAGCCCCGATTCATCCCTTATCCGCGCTGATGTAAGCTCCGCCGAAAGGCTGTAGCCCGCTTTCTGCCCGGAAGCCTCGTTCCGCGGTATGAGGCTCAGCTCCTCGAAGGCCTGCTCGGCGGGGGCGCAGCCAAAAAGAAAGGCCGGCAAACACAGCGCAGCCAAAAGAACAATTATTTTCTTCATAGCGCAACCTCCTTCGGCGGCGCATATGCCATCGGCGTTAATCACGGCGAGAGCGGCACACGCAAGCCTCTTTCTTGCATTTTATCACAGTATTAACGCTATTGCAAAGCTTTCCGACGCATACCAGCCATTGCCTGCCTCAAAACGGAGAAAAGCCTCCCCGAGAGCGTCGGGGAGGCTTTTCTATGGGGAGAAGGTCTTATTTCATGGAATTCTCGTAAGCCTGAATCATCTTCTTGACCATCTGTCCGCCGACAGAGCCGGCCTGACGGGAGGTCAGATCGCCATTGTAGCCCTGCTTGAGGTTTACGCCAACCTCGCTGGCAGACTCGATCTTAAAACGGTTCATCGCTTCCTTGGCTTCGGGGATACTAAGCTTGTTGCCGTAGTTAGCCATTTCTTTTCACTCCTTGAATATAAATAGTTTTGCGTTTGCAGTAGTATTATAGACGCGCGCGCACTATATATTAGTGGTAATATAATGCGTCTGCGTCACTTTTTTCCTTCCCAGCCCTCATAGTGCCGGAAAGAAGCCTTACCGCGGCTGCGGCCATCAAAGCGAACCTGTGGGGAGCGCGTTTGCACCTGGCAGGAATTTCCTGAGGCTCGATCACAATCCCATCAAAGCCGGTAATGGACCTTCTCAGGTCGACGACAGCGCTGTCGTCGTCCATACTCGAAAGGGTGACGGTATCCTTGTTGCTCATCCCGCACGTTATAGCGGGCAGGCCCGAGGCTGAAACAATGCTTAACAGCTCGCCCTTTGAGGAATCCACAAGAACTACCGATTTATCCGGCTCTATCAGGCTTACGGGAAGCTCCGCCGCCCTTTGAAAGACTATGATCGTTTTACCCTTTACGGGCGCGGTCACATCCTCGATGTCGCGAACGGCATGTGATAATCCTCTTTGCTCTTTAAAAAGCTCGGGGACTCCGGCAAACGCGCCGTTTTGCGCGTACGCGAAAAACGTATCGTTAAAATGCCGGTCTTCCCTGTCCGTTGCCATGAGAACGCTGACCAAATGCACCCCTCCAGGTTGGTCGCTCTTTTTTTGCCGCAGTTCTATTTTTATCTCTGGCGCCGATTCTATACCATCCAAAGTAATCCGCTATAATGAGAAAAATCTGCTTGTTCTCGCGGCCTTGAAAAAAGTTGGGTTTTGCGCTATAATAGCCGTATAAGGGCGCGATTATTATACAACATAATACGCTTGAATCTCGCGCTGTGTTGCCGATTAGAGCAATGCGCCAAAATGACCGGAC